>CALFXQ010000090.1 GCA_937958285.1 uncultured Fusibacter sp.
CCCTTAGTGCACCTTGAGCAAACACATCTCTCGATTCAGCCTGATGGGTGAGGGTGAGCGTTTCGCCATCACCGGCAAAAATAACCTGGTGTTCGCCTACAATGGTGCCCCCGCGCACAGCATGCACAGTGATATCCTTTGGCTGTCGCTTGCATTCATACCCACTGCGACTCGTTTGAAGCGCAAGATCTGGAAGTTTGTCGATGATTGCATGAGCCAGCATGCGTGCTGTACCTGAGGGTGCATCAACTTTTCTGCGATGGTGTTTTTCGACAATTTCAATATCAAAATGAGGATGTAGCAGAGGGGCGATTTGCGCGAGCACATGTTGTAAGAGGTTGATGCCATAAGACATATTGCCCGATTGGAAAATTGGAATTTCTTTGCTAGCTAAATCTACCATGGTTTGGATTTCATCGTTTAGCCCAGTTGTACAAAGTACGACAGGTATTTTATGTCGCCGTGCAAAAGACAGAAGCTCAGGTATAGCACTGGCGTGTGAAAAGTCCACAATGCAGTGGGTCGCATCGCAAATAGTGTCTGGAACAGCATGTATTGGAAACAAAGGCAGTAAATTATCGCTTAAAATCTCGGCATGTTCTGCAAAACCGCCTAGCACTTGTATCTTCCAATGGGGTTGAAGCGCAGCTTCAAATACTTTTTTGCCCATGGCGCCAGTTGCACCAGAAATTAGAATGTGGGTTGTCATGATATCACCCCAGACCGCTCGAGTGTTTGACGCAATCTGTTTTCCTCAGCTTGATCGAGTGGATAAAGGGGTAGGCGAAGATTGCCCTTAATGCGACCCATGATTGAGAGCGCGGCCTTTACAGGTATGGGATTAGTGACCATAAACAAGTCGTCGACTAAGGGCTTTAGCTCAAACTGGAGTTGTCTGGCCTGGTGAAAATTGCCGCTAAAATGACTTTTACAAAGGTCGGATACGCGCTGTGGGACTACATTTGAGGCTACGGATATAACCCCACTTGCACCTAAACTGAGATAGGCGCTAATCATGTCGTCGTTGCCACAGTAGAGTTTAAAGCCATCGTCGCATAGCATGGCCATCTCGACAAGTTCCGAGAGATCATTCGTGGCTTGCTTAATGCCGACAATGCGCGGATGACACTTGAGTTTAGAGACCAGCGCAGGCGTGAGATTAGACCCCGTGCGACTTGGAACGTTGTAGAGAATAAGGGGTAAATCTGTAGCGGCGAGAATCGCTTCGTAGTGTTTTAAAATGCCCGTTTGCGAACTTTTGTTGTAGTAGGGATTCACCACAAGTGCGGCATCGGCACCAAGACTTTGAGCTAAAATTGTATTCTTTATGGCTTTTGCAGTGGCATTACTGCCCGTGCCAACAATAACCGGTACCCTTTTATTTACACGGGCAATGGCGAATGCCATAATTTCTCTTTGCTCTTCGTCGGTAATGGTGGGTGTTTCGCCTGTGGTGCCCAATACCACGAGTGCGGCTGTTCCACTTTCTATCTGCCAATCGATGAGTGCGCCGTATTGTTCGTAGTCGATGCGATCATCATCTGTAAATGGGGTTACGAGTGCAGTTGCAGATCCATAAAACATGGGAGAGGTCCTTTCTCTATAGGGGCCTCGCCAAAGTATTCATCGCCGGACAGTTTACTGTTCTTTGGTGTGTTTGTTCAATTAAACAAGTTGATTGTCGATCATATAGCGAGCAATTTGCACTGCATTTGTGGCAGCACCTTTTCTCACATTGTCGGCAACGCACCAGAGATGCAATCCGTTATCTACCGAGTTATCGCGGCGGATGCGCCCTACAAAAACTTCATCTTTCCCCGTTGCATGAATGGGCATTGGGTAGATGTTATTCTGTGGGTCGTCCATCACGATTAAACCAGGAGCAGCTTCGAGAATTTGGCGAACAGCTTGAAGTTCGAAGGGGGTATTGGTTTCTAATGTAATGACTTCTGAATGTGAATTGAAGACGGGAACGCGCACGGTTGTTGCCGTAACGCGAATGTTGCTATCGCCCAAAATCTTTTTGGTCTCTTCGATCATTTTAATTTCTTCTTTGGTATAGCCATTGTCTAAAAATGAATCGATATGTGGCAACACATTATTGGCAATCGGGTGAGGGTAATTGGTGGGAGCGCCGCCCTTTAGACCATTCTCAAGATCTCTCAAACCGGCAACGCCAGAACCAGAGACGGATTGGTACGTTGCATAGGAGACGCGCTTTAATCCGAATGCGGTCTGCAGCGGTTTTAAAGCGACCATGGCCTGTATGGTCGAGCAGTTGGGATTGGCGATTATGCCTTTATGTGAGGCGATCATCTCTGGATTTACCTCGGGCACCACTAGGGGTACATTGGGATCCATGCGCCATGCACTGGAGTTGTCGATTACGACACAACCCTTTGCCGCAGCAATCGGGGCATACTTTAACGATGTATCACCACCAGCAGAGAAAAGAGCGATGTCAATGCCTCTGTCGAAAACGTGTTCATTGAGGACCTCAACAGTATAGTTTTTTCCATTTACTGTGAGGACTTCACCGGCGCTCTTTGATGAAGCGAAAAGATATAACGAATCGAAGGGAAGGCCAGACGATTCGATTACTTCGATAAAGGTTCTGCCAACCATACCAGTGGCGCCAACAATTGCTAAGCTAATTTTTTTCATAATTCACCTCGAGTTTTTTTATGTGCACAAAATGAGTAGTATCGCACTGATGAAAGTCTGCGCAGACGTTGATATATCAATGGTTCTACCTTATTTTAAATCATATTGTATCACAACGCACAAGCATGTCTAGCATAAGAGAAATTTTTTATAAGAGTTTTGGTTTAAAGTGTGCTAGTACAGTATGGTAGTGGTTATGTAATTTTTAGAGCCATTGCACTAATCGACGTTTGGGATTACAATAATGGATGGACTAATACACAACTCAATTCACGTGATATAGATGAGGAGGAATCATATGCTAAATCGCGCCATAGAAATAAGAAGAGCCTTGCATCAGATACCAGAAAGTGGTCTTTGTGAATATAAAACACATGCAGCACTTAAAACATATCTCGAGCCCACAGGTGCAAAAGTTTTCGATAAGATTTTCGAAACATCGCTGGTCGCATTTTTTGAGTTTATACCGGGCGCTCCAGCCATAGCCTTTCGCGCGGACATGGATGCACTTTCCATAACAGAAATGAATACCCATGCCTTTGTATCGAAGCACGAAGGCATGATGCACGCGTGTGGACACGATGGTCACATGACAATGCTCTTGTTGCTAGCAGAGCACCTAAAGAACAATCCCCTTAAACACTTTAATGTCGTGCTGCTGTTCCAACCTGCCGAAGAGGGGCCAGGTGGTGCCAAGGGCATGATCGAAGCGGGCATTCTCGAGCAATTCAACATTGTAGAAGTTTACGGTACGCACCTTTTTCCAGGGTTACCTCTTGGCGTAATTGGCACAAAGTCAGGTCCGCTTATGGCAGCAACCAGCGAGATGCGCGTATTGTTTAAAGGCACATCTAGTCACGGCGCCCAGCCTCATGTAGGCAGAGATGCAATCGCTGCGGGTGCGAGTTTCCTATTAAATGCACAGACAATTGTAAGCAGAAATATTAGTCCTATGGAGTCTGCAGTCGTCTCCTTTGGCATTTTTAAAGGTGGGGAGCGGGTCAATGTAGTAGCGCCTGAGGCCTTTTTAGAGGGTACTATGCGGTCCTTCGATGGCAAGGTGCACCAGCTTATTCAAAAGCGCATAAAGGCCCTTGCCGAGGCCACAGCACTCGCATACGAAGTTTCCGCAGAAGTCGTCTTTAGCGATATGTATCCCGCCGTTAACAACGATGCCCAACTGGCGCAGATGGCCCTTTCCATTATTGATGGATCTGTAGAAGTGCCAGCTGAAATGCTCGCCGAAGACTTCTCGTACTTTGGCGAGAAGGTGCCATCACTGTTTTTGTTCTTGGGTATTACGAGCAAAGACAATGGCAAATATCCGCTGCATAGCAATCGCTTTGACTTTGATGAGCGCGCCCTTGTTGAAGGGGTTAAGGCCTATCTCACGCTCTTAGAGCACAAGGAGAGCATGCGTGATGAAGCCCGTTGATACATTCAATCCCTATCATGCAATGGCTGTAGTCTACGATGCTTTAATCGAAGATGTAGACTATGTCACATGGGCTAATGAGTGGCAAAAAACGCTAGAAGCCCTTGCTGCTACAAAACAGCGTATTGCTTTTTCCGGCATGAGCCTACTAGAGATTGGCGCTGGAACGGGAAATATGACCGAGGTGCTCGTCAAAACAGGTATGCGCATTACGGCCATCGATCCCTCCGAGGCAATGCTCTCGATTTTACAGGAAAAATTATTTCAAAATATGGGTAAGATCAGACTTTTTAACGGACTGCTAGAAGATTTTCACACAAAAGAAACCTTCGACATTGCCGCAGGATTTTTAGATGTGCTCAACTATGTAGCTCCAACGGACTTACCTAGATTTTTTCAGACCCTTGCATTGAGACTGAAGCCTAGTGGCCTAGCGACCTTCGATATTTCGACACCTTATAAGCTAGAACATACCCTTGGCCAACATACTTTTGCCGAAAATCACGACGAGTTTGCCTTTATATGGGAAAATCATTATAATGCTAAGCGCAAGTGGTTGGATTTTGATTTCGCTTTGTTTAGCGAAACCGAAGAGGGCTTGTTTGAGCGGCATGTAGAACGCCATCGCCAATATGCCCATAGCATAAAGACCATTGTGCGTGCTGCAAGTAGTGCGGGATTTGAGCTCAAATGCATCTTAAACGACGCATTCGAGAGGGTAGACGACCATACAAAAAACCAGCTAGAAGGGGACTTAGAAAAGCCCTCTTCCAGATGGCACTTTTATTTTGAAAATAAGGCGGTAAAGGAGTCCATATGAGTCGCTATATTCGGGCATTAGCCGGCGAAGACAACGATGTTGTCGTCATGCTATCCGATAGTACAGATGCTGTAAAAAAAGCCCAGGCCATTCACAAAACCTCACCCGTTGCAACAGCGGCTTTGGGTCGTGTTTTAACGGCAGTGCAGTTGATGGGATGCGCGCTCAAGGGCGACCGAGAAAGCGTGTCGTTGATGATTCAAGGCAGTGCAGCTATAAAAAAAATATACGCCTATCAAGATAGTCAAGGCCACTTAAAAGGCTATATCACAGATCCAGTTGTGCCAACAGTGCTAAAGGCCAATGGAAAACTCGATGTTAGTGGTGCTGTGGGCGTTCACGGCAATTTAATAGTCAATCGCGACAATGGTTATGGCAATCCATTCTTGGGTCAATCCAATCTCGTTAGCGGTGAAATTGCAGAGGATTTAGCCCATTACTATGCTGCATCCGAGCAACAACCCTCTGTAATCTCACTGGGGGTCTTAGTTGGAAAAGACAACTTGCCCCAGGCTTCTGGGGGGTTGATGATTCAATTGTTGCCAGGGTGTTCTGAACAATCCATCGAAAAATTAGAACAATTGGTCCCAGCATTTAGACCCATGAGCGAAATGGTGGCATCGGGAATGACATTAGAAGAGATACTATCCGATTTTCTTAAAGACATGCCCTATCATATTTTGAGTGAAGGCACATTCGACTATACCTGCGATTGCAGCTGGGATCGCATCGAGTCGGCAGTCATTACACTAGGGGTGTCAGAACTCCAAAAGATACTCAAAGAAGATGGTCATATTGAGTTAAATTGCCATTTTTGCAGCAAAAAATATCACTACGACAGCAAGGCGATGCAACAATTAATTGGACGCCTCAAGTTATCTCAGGAGGTGAATTGACATGTGGACAGTCGTCTTTATGGGCATTATTGGCGCCTTTATAGGGTGGGGCACAAATATGATCGCCGTAAAATTGCTATTTAGACCCTTAAAACCCTTTAAAATTCCCCTGACCCCCTTTGTGATTCAGGGACTTATACCAAAACGTCATGCAGATATAGCAAGCTCAGTTGCCAAGACCATCAATGCAGAGCTTTTAGATTTAGAGAAGATACTAGATCGCATCATAGAGGGTATAGACAAAAAGCAAGTGCTCAATCTTCTAGAAGAGAAGTTGATTGCAGTGATTAAGGCGAATCTTCCGACTTTGTTGCAGTCTTTTTCGGGAACCATTTCAAAATACGTACACGAAATGATTGAACGTCAAGGTGAACAGCTGCTAACTGAGGTCACTGAGGCATTAATACACAAGGCCATGAACGAGGTCAATATCGCAGATATGATCGAAGCACGTCTGTTGGAAATGGATTTGATTAAGATCGAAGAGATGATTATTGATCTGGCAAAAAAAGAGCTCAAGCAAATCGAGTTGCTCGGCGGTGTGTTGGGACTTTTAATAGGCATTGTTCAGGGCTTTATTGCCTTGGTTCTTCAGTCATAATAGCTTGCCTAATACCATATAAAAAGACCAGTCCCTAAGGATTGGTCTTTTTTACATGCGGATAGAGTTCGTAAAAATCAGAAAGGGCTTCTTTCATCAAGCGGAGGTCTTTGCTGCCCAGGCGCTTTAATGTTGGGGCATTGAGAAGGGGGATGATCGTGTAATCGATGGCGCCACTGCTGAGCTCTTTATCGACCCAGATGGGATGGTGTTTGACTGTGAGTTCAAGTGGGCCGCTCGTCTTAGCACGCTTAAGCGTTAGCGTGATCGCCAAACCCGTGTCGGAATAGCGCCACCTTTGATTAGAAATAAAATTCCCAAGGGAGTAATTGACGTAGACGGAGCGACCATCGGCAGTGGTCAACCAAGCCTCAGGCTGTATAGAATGGGGGTGAGCGCCTATAATTGCCGTGGCTCCAAGTTCTGCAATGCGCTGAGCCCATTCCTTCTGATAGCTGTTTGGCTGCCTTTGATACTCGACGCCCCAGTGCACATAGGCGATAACCGCATCGGGTTTCAAGGCTAGTGCTTGGCGCATCTGCACTTCAATGACCTGAGTTGATAGGAGATTGATGGCATTTGGATGATCTTTTGGTATGGGGAGTCCATTTGTGCCATAAGTTGCGTTGATTAAAGCGATCTTTATGCCGTTTTTCTCAATTAAAAGGGGTTTTGTTTGGGCATTCAGTGGCGCAGTGCCTGTATAGCCCAATTTTGCTTGCTCAAGGTGTTTTATGGTAGTAAGCAATCCCTTTAGGCCACCATCGAGCGAATGGTTATTGGCTGTTACAACGCCGTCAAAGCCCACGCTTTTTAAGTCGTATACAATTTGATCAGGACTTCTAAATAGGGGAAAACCGCTATAAGCACTGGAATTTTCGGTAATTGTGGTTTCAAAATTGAGTAGCGCATAATCTGCACTCGCGATCGGCTCAACAAAGTGATGAAACCAATCTTTGAAGTTGTATAAACCCGTTTTGCTGTCGAAGGAAGACTTGTACTGGGCACCATGGAGCATAAGATCTCCAGCGAAAAACAAATCCAATTGTTGTGATTCTGAATCGCTCTTATAGAAGAGGGTATTGCTGCGCTCCGCGAATATCAACTGTGATGTTGAATGGATGAATAGCATTAAAAGGAGTAGAATACCCAGCTGTTTCTTCTTCATTGCGATGACCTCGTCTTTTCATGAGTGTGAATAAAGGTTACAGAGTCGTAATAAATACCTTGGCTTGGTGTATACAATAAACAAATTATATACTAAAAAAGGTGATATAGATTAGGCATTTGACAGTATGTTACGAAATCATAATAAAAACATTATATGATCAGAATAATGGCATATCTTTAAATATTCTGAAAACCGATGTTGAATTGTTAAAAAAATGTTGTAAACTGATTTTGTAGGACAATCCACTGATGTAACCAGTGGGAATTACAAACCTATTATATCAAAAAGGGGGAAGTTATGTTTAAAAAAGCATTAGTAATCTTGCTTTCATTGGCGATGATCTTTTCGATGGTGGGCTGTCAAAAGCCTGTAACAGAGCCAACAGAGGGCACAGAAGCTACAACAGAAGCGCCTGCAGAAGCAGCAACTTACAAAATTGGTATTCTGACTGGCACAGTCTCTCAAAATGAAGAAGAGTATCGTGCAGCAGAGAATGTAGTTAAAAAATACGGGGCAGACCGTGTTATCGTAAAAACATATCCAGATAAATTTATGGATGAACAAGATACAACAATTTCAAACATCGTAGAACTCGCTTCTGATCCAGACGTAAAAGCACTTGTAATCGTTCAAGCGGTTCCTGGCGTTGCTGCTGGTATCGAAAAAGCGCGCGAAATTCGCCCTGATATCCTTGTAATTGCAGGTGTTCCAGGTGAAGACCCAGCTATGATCGCATCAAAAGCAGACGTTGTTTTAGCCCTTGATGAACTTGCAATGGGCAAGAGTATTCCAGAGCAAGCTAAGGCAATCGGCGCAAAAACATTTGTCCACTATTCTTTCCCACGTCATATGTCTTATGCACTCTTAGCTGCAAGACGTGATCTTTTCAAAGAAAACTGCGAAGCCCTCGGCATTAAATTTGTCGATGCAACTGCTCCAGATCCAACTGGCGACGCTGGCGTTCCAGGTGCACAACAGTTTATTTTAGAAGATGTGCCACGTATGGTTGCTGAGTATGGCAAAGACACAGCGTTCTTCTCTACAAACTGTGCAATGCAAGTACCTTTAATTAGCGCATCTTTGGCTGAAGGCGCAATTTATCCACAACCTTGCTGCCCATCGCCAACTCATGGCTTCCCATCAGCACTCGGTATCACAATTCCAGAAGATAAAACTGGCGATATGGCATTTATTCTCGAAACAATTAAAACTGAAATCGCTGCTAAAGGTGGCGAAGGCAGATTCTCTACATGGTCAGTTCCAGTTTCTATGATGATGCTCGAAGGTGGCGTTGAATATGCTATGGCTTGGGCTGAAGGCAAAACAAATGGCAAAGTCGATCCAGAGGCCCTCAAAAAGGCTTTCGAAGATTATGCTAAAACTACAATCAGCATGACTACTTTAGAAGAGAACGGCACAAAGTATGAAAACTACTTTATGATTCTCCTCGATTTCTACACATTCTAAGAAATCGCCTAAAGCATCTACAAAGTAAGGTTGCCTACATTGTGGGCAACCTTCCATTTTGAAATAGGGGAGGAAGAAAATGTACGCACTAGAAATGAAGCGCATAACCAAAGATTATTATGGAAATCGCGTTTTAAAAGGCGTAGATATTCGCGTTAAACCAGGAGAAATTCATGCGCTGTTGGGGGAAAATGGCGCCGGTAAATCTACGTTAATGAATATCTTATTTGGCATGCCTGTTATACATCACACGGGTGGGTTCGAAGGCGAAGTGCTCATCGAGGGTAAGCCCGTTGCAATCAAATCGCCCTTCGAAGCGATGAATAGTGGCATAGGCATGGTACACCAGGAGTTTATGCTTATACCGGGATTTTCAATCACTGAAAACATTAAACTCAATAGAGAAATAAAGCGTCCAAATGTGATTTCAAAGGCATTCAA
Source organism: uncultured Fusibacter sp. (assembly GCA_937958285.1). GTDB lineage: Bacteria > Bacillota > Clostridia > Peptostreptococcales > Acidaminobacteraceae > QQWI01. The sequence continues at coordinate 9,496 of CALFXQ010000090.1, forward strand.
AAATGACAGTTTAGACTTTCTAGACTTTAAAGAGATGAAAAAAGACGCCCGTGCTGCCATGGACACGCTGGGCTTAGATATCGACGAATGGGCAATGGTTTCTGGTTTGCCTGTGGGTCACATGCAATTTGTAGAAATTGCAAGAGAAATCGACAAGAAGGGCATCAAGCTTCTTGTGTTTGATGAACCAACAGCGGTTCTCACAGAATCAGAAGCGCAAAATTTGTTAGCAGCGATGCAGCGATTAGCAGCTAAGGGTATAGGCATTTTGTTTATAACCCACCGACTCGATGAAGTGATGCAGGTTGCAAATGAAGTGACAATCTTAAGAGACGGAGAACTTGTCGCGAACAAACAAATTAAAGATACGAGCATTATCGAAATTGCCGAGCTTATGGTTGGTAGAAAGATTGACTTAAAGCGCAAAGATACAAAAGGCAAAGAAAACGATGAAATTGTTTTAAGTATCAAAGACATGCACGTGAAAATGCCCGGTGAAGAAGTTAAAGGGGCTAGCCTAGAGATTAAACGCGGTGAGATTTTAGGCATTGGCGGGCTTGCTGGACAAGGCAAAATTGGCATTGCCAATGGGATTATGGGTTTATATGCGAGCCGTGGTGAAGTTGTTTACGAGGGCAAAGCCTATAAGCTAAACGATCCCGTTTATGCACTTTCCAATGGCCTATCTTTTGTGTCCGAAGACCGAAGAGGGGTTGGACTACTTTTAGATACTTCTATAGAAGACAATATTGTAGTAACGGCCATGCACATTCAAAATCAGTTTTTGAATTTTGGCATTAAGCAAAGCAAAAAAATTAAGGCCCATGCACAAAAGATGATTGCGGATTTTGATATTCGCTGTACGGGTCCAGTTCAAATAACAAGGCGACTTAGCGGAGGCAACCAACAGAAGGTTTGCGTTGCGAGAGCCTTGACGATGAATCCCAATATTCTCTTTGTTTCTGAACCGACACGCGGCATCGATATTGGCGCAAAAAAACTTGTGCTCGATACCTTGGTTAAACTCAATGAAGAGATGGGTATGACCATTGTTATGACATCCTCTGAACTTGCGGAACTTCGCACAATCTGCGATCGCATAGCAATTGTCTGCGAGGGTCGCATAGAGGGCGTTCTTCAACCAGAAGACTCCGATGCAGACTTTGGCTTAATGATGTCTGGTGACTATCACAAAGTTAAACATGGGAGAGGGGGTATTGCCTAATGGAGTTAAAAGATAAACAAATATCTTTTAAAGAATGGTGGAGACAATTTGCAGCGAGTTCTTCCTTCCCGCGCTGGATTATTACCCTGTTCTTTGTTCTAGTATGTGCTTTGGCAATTGCTCAAGGCCTTCAATTACCAAAGCTTCTTTCGGATACGGTGGTTCGCTTTGGCATGAATGTGATCTTAGTATTGGCCATGGTGCCCGCCATTCAAAGTGGAATCGGCCCTAACTTTGGCCTTCCACTTGGTGTAATTGCAGGCCTTGTGGGTACCTTGGTGAGCTTTGAGATGGGCCTTGTAGGCTTAGAAGGCTTAATTATGGCTAATGTAATCTCTCTACCCATTTCAATTATTGTGGGAATAGTCTTTGGCATGATGCTCAACCGCGTTAAGGGTTCAGAGATGATCGTCTCAACATATACTGGTTTTGCCATCGTATCACTGATGAGTATTTTTTGGATTTTCATGCCATTTAAACATCCGGAAATGGTATGGCCCCTTGGAAGAGGGCTTAGAAACGTCGTGTCACTCGAAGGCATTTATTCAAAAATATTAAGCGATATGTGGTCGATTAAAATTTTCAGCGAAAAGGCCACAGGTAAACTTATCTTTTTATTTGATAAAACGGAAGCCTACACCAAGGCCAATTTTGACTCAACCCTATATGTAGATATTTTTGCCATACCAGTTTTCTTACTGATTATCATTGCGTTGATGTGCTTTGCGCTTTGGCTCTTTATGCAGTCAAAGGTGGGTATCACCATGAAGGCCTCAGGAGATAATCCAAGGTTTGCCGCAGCCTCTGGTATCAACGTAGACCGTTCGCGCATTATTGGCACAACGCTTTCAACAGTACTTGCGGGCATTGGTATAACTATATTCTCTCAGAGCTATGGCTTTATTCAACTTTATCAAGCGCCTCTGAATGCTGCATTCCCTGCTGTGGCTGCCATTTTAATTGGGGGTGCCTCTGCAAAGTCCGCAAAAATATCCCACGTTTTAATCGGTACATTCTTGTTTAATGGGCTTTTGGTCATTTCTTTACCTGCACTTAATGCCATGCTACCAGAGGGTAATCTATCTGAAGTGCTCAGACTCATTGTGCAAAATGGCGTTATTCTTTATGCACTTACAAAGATTGGCGGTGAAAGCTAATGGAACAAATCGCTGTAAAACCTAATGGTGAAAAACTCACATTAAAAATGCGCTTTCGTGAATGGTTTATTGAAAATATTGTAATGATTATTTTTCTCTCAATTTGTATTGCAGGGATTATCATCGCAGACCAACCGGCTTATTTCTTGATTACACAGCTTTTAGAGCGCATCTCTAGAAATACGTTTTTAGTGCTGGCGTTAATCATACCCGTTGTGGCGGGCATGGGTCTTAATTTTAGTATCATTATTGGCGCAATGGCCGGTCAAATTGCTGTAATTATCGCAAAAAACTTCAATATTGGCGGTTTGCCAGGAATCACTTTGGTAATGGTATTATGTGTGCCTTTGTCGATTCTATTTGGCATAATGATCGGGCGTCTGCTCAATAAGACGAGAGGTCAAGAGATGATTGCCAGTATGATCGTCGGCTTTTTCGCCAACGGCCTCTATCAGTTTCTGTTTCTCTTCTTGGTGGGCTTAGTGATTCCCATTGCCAATAAGGACATTCTTTTGCAAAGTGGCATTGGCCTAAGAAACTCTGTAGATATGGCAGGTGTGATTCAGGCGAATGCAGATGGCCTTACAACAGATGGCTTAAAGTATGCCATAGATGGCATATGGAAAATGCGCATTTTTAATATGGTGTTTTTCTACGGCATCATGATGTTGGCATTTAATAGCATCATGCTCTTAAGAAAGCAAATCGTCTCTAAAATTGCGATTAAATCTGGAAGTGTATTAAGCTTGATTTTAGAACCCGCAGAACCAAAGGCAGATAGGGCTTATCGCATTCGATTAATCGGATACGGCATACTCACTGCAGTTGCGTTTGCCATACACTATTTAGGTATGGGTTCGACTGAGCTAAAGATGATCAGCACCATTAAATTCCCTATGGTAACAGGTCTTTTGATTGCGTTATTGGCGCTCTTTAATGTGGTAATTCAAAAGACAAAACTTGGGCAAGACTTTAGAAGTGTCGGTCAAGATCAGCATGTTTCAAAAGTGTCAGGTATAGATGTGGATAAGGTTCGCGTTATTGCCATTACTCTGTCTACCATTCTTGCAGCCTGGGGGCAAGTGATTATGCTCCAAAATGTCGGTGTACTCAATACCTTTGGCTCCCATATGCAAATCGGCATGTTTTCAGTGGCAGCACTGCTTGTAGGTGGCGCATCAGTAACGCGTGCGACGAATGCCCAGGCCTTTATTGGGGTCATTCTCTTCCACACGCTCTTTATTGTATCGCCAACGGCAGGTAAGACCTTGTTTGGAGACCCTCAAATTGGCGAGTTTTTCAGGGCCTTTGTCGCCTATGGCGTTATAGGCCTGTCGCTTGGTCTCTATGCATGGAAACGCGCGATGGGAAAAGCCACATAAGATATGTTTTTATAAGTACTACCAATAATAACCGATAAAAAAGTATCCCCCTTGAATCAACCTCGAACAGATAGATTATAGGTCTAAATCGTTGGGGTAGGCTAAAGGGGGTATTTATTTCGCGTTTAAATGCAAAGAGCGAAATAAATGAACTATAAAGTCTCATGTGTTATGTGTTTGAAGGTCTTTTGCAATCGACTATAATCTAATCGCTCAATTCCAAGCATGGGTATTGAAAGCATTTAAAAGAAATTGCATATGAGCAGTATGGATGATAAAATATACATGAACTTGCTAGAATCTTGTGATGACATGGGAGGATAAGATGGGAAAAAAAGGCGTCCAAATAGTAAATCTCGATGTTGATGCATTAATTGGCGTATTAAACGAAGCCCTAGCAGAAGAGTGGTTAGCCTATTATCAGTATTGGATCGGTGCTAAATTAATTGAAGGTCCAATGCGCGGTGAAGTGGAGGGTGAGTTACTTATTCACGCTACTGAAGAGTTATCACACGCTGAATTAGTTGCAAAACGCATTATTCAATTAGGTGGCACACCACTTATCGATCCAAGAGAGTGGTTCTCCCATGCCAAGTGTGCTTACGAAGCCCCTAATGATCCTTATATCGAAGCGGTTTTACTTCAGAACCTAGACGGCGAGCGCTGTGCCATTGCGCGTTACGAGAGCATTGCGCAAATGACACAAGGTAAAGACAATGCCACATATCAAATGGCAGTGACTATTCTAAACGACGAGATCGAACACGAAAGCGATTTAGAAGCATTCCTAGCAGATATTCAAGCGTTAAAAAATCAAATTCTTAAAATGCGCATGTAAATCTTGATTCCCAAGCAATTTAGAATCTAAGAGAAACACTTTTCTGTTGACATGATAGTTGAGAAGTGTTATTCTAATTTAGTAAATTCAAGTAGAGCTGTGCTCTCACCTTGTTGGACTATGTCTGCGGGTTAATCGCTTGGGAATTAAAGTCGATAAATCGTCTTTTTTTAACTGTGTTTAATCGTGCAACTGTCCAAGTTGCATTTTTTTATGCCCATTGCAGGTGAACGTTGAGCACTATTTGTCCTATAAGTGCGCGGTAAGCCGCGGGAGGTGTTAGTATTAATAAAAAATTTGATCGCAGACCACCGTCTAAAAAAGACACCACGGAATTGAATGATGACATTCGCGACAAAGAAGTGCGTTTAATCGGTTCAGAGGGAGAACAGCTCGGAATCGTCACGTCGCGTGAGGCCAATGCCATGGCTTTAGAATTAAAGTTAGATCTTGTTAAAATTGCACCACAGGCGAATCCGCCAGTATGCAAAATTATGGATTATGGCAAATTCAGATTTGAGCAGCAGAAAAAAGAAAAAGAAGCGCGCAAAAATCAGAAAGTCGTCAGCATCAAAGAAGTGCGCTTGTCTTTGAACATCGAGAAGCACGACATGGAAACGAAAGCTAAAGGTGCTATCAAGTTCCTTAAAGACGGAGACAAAGTGAAAGTTTCTTTAAGACTTAGAGGCCGCGAGATTGCTAATGCTAACTTTGCGACAGACGTCATCAAACGATTTGTCGAGTCACTTGGCGACGAGGTCGCCAATATAGAAACACCACCAAAGTTGGAAGGTAAAAGCGTTACGGCGGTTTTATCACCTAAGAACTAATTCGGAAGGAGGACAAAGTCATGCCAAAAATGAAAACACATAGAGGTGCTGCAAAGCGCGTCAGAAAAACTGGCTCTGGTCAATTGAAGCGTTCACATGCATTCACTAGCCACATCCTTACAAAAATGACTACCAAGAGAAAGCGTAAGCTTAGAAAAGCTGGCTTGGTATCAAAAGGCGACATGAGACGTGTCAGAACATTAGTTCCATATTTATAAACAATTGATCAGAGGAGGTCACTACAATGCCAAGAATTAAAGGCGCGGTCAACGCGAAGAAAAAACATAAACGTATATTGAAAATGGCTAAAGGCTACTATGGCACAAAGTCAAAAGTCTTTAAGGCAGCGCATCCACAAGTTATTCGCGCACTTCGTTCTGCTTTTATCGGCAGAAAGCTTAAGAAGCGTGAGTTTAGAAAGCTTTGGATTGCACGTATTAACGCTGCAGTTAGACCACATGGTCTTTCATACTCAAAATTTATGTATGGTTTAAAACTTGCAGGTATTAACGTCAACAGAAAAATGCTCTCTGAAGTGGCTATCCACGACGCAGAAGGCTTTGCAAAGTTCGTTGATGCTGCAAAGGCTAAACT
>CALFXQ010000091.1 GCA_937958285.1 uncultured Fusibacter sp.
TAAATACTGCCAACATCTTTTCGTTCCTTGTTTTAAACAAACGCATTATTGATAAACGCTTTATATCGAATTTCATGTGTCATCGCCTCGAATTCACTTTATACGGCCTTTTACCATTAAAAGGCCATCCTCGTCGCAGGTTTGCCACGATAGGGTTAGCAGCTCACTTAGGCGCTCATTTTGACCCGAGAGAACGAGATATCCAATTAGAGATTCAAATCCCGTAGCATATCTATAATCTGAAAGCAGCGCATTTTTTGGAACGGATTGTGTTTTGGTATTTCGGCCGCGCTTGAGTATAGACAGTTCCGATTCAGTGAGGTGTTCCATAAGCACCTTTGCCAATCTCGCTTGTTGAGATGCCTTTACTACACCGACTTTAATGCGATTGATTTCGTGAATCCCCCAATCGCTAAATCGATGCAAAATCTGGGTGCGCACGTAAAAATCGAACACCGCATCACCCACATAAGCCAGATGCGTGGCGCTCATCATGCGCACCTTTGTTTCGGACATACTCTCAATTTTTAAACTATTTAGCATGCAATTGACCCACTAACTCTCTAATGTCCAGGTGGTGCCTTCTGGTGCATCTTTAATCATAACACGTTTAGCCTTAAGTGCGTCTCGTATCTCGTCGGCTTTAGCCCAGTTCTTCTCACTTTTAGCCTTTTGTCGTTCTTGAATTTGCTCTAAAACCCATGCCGTTAAGTCTTCAGAAACTTCTTGAGTCTTGACTCTTGTAAGGTCTAAACTGAGCACGCGATCGAATTTTTCAACGAGTACATGCTTTTCTTTAAAGGTTAGTTCAGATTTCAAGACATCGTAAAGTACAGTCACTGCATTTGCAATATTGAGATCGTCTGCCAGGTGTAATTTAAAGCGCGCATCGAAGGCCAAAGCTTCTTCTGAGAGACTTGTCTCGATTAACTCAAATGCAGATTCCGACATATTGGCGAGCACATCTGCTCCATAGCCTTGAGTCACGACCTCTTGGGTGCGACGCAGTAGCTTGTCATATGCCTGCTGGGCCATCCCCAAGCTTTCAAAAGAAAACGACAGCTGCTTGCGATAGTGTGCGTTGATAACAAAATAGCGATAGGCTTTAGGACTGTAGCCCTTGCTCTCCAAAAATGACACCGTTAAAAATTCGCCGGATGACTTGCTCATCTTGCCATCTTTTTCGATTAAAAATTCAGAGTGCCACCAGTATTTTGTCCAGCTATCGCCGGTAAAGCTCTCTGTTTGGGCGATTTCGTTGGTATGGTGTATGGGGATGTGGTCAACGCCCCCGCAGTGAATATCCAGTTTGGGTCCAAGGTTTTTTAACGAAATCACCGAGCACTCAATATGCCAGCCAGGGTAACCGACACCCCATGGAGAATCCCATTTCATCGCCTGATTTTCGAACTTTGACTGGGTGAACCAGAGCACAAAGTCCTGAGGGTTTTTTTTGTGAATATCGTGCTCCACATCGTCTCTTAAGGCAACGCGCAGTTCATCTAAGTTCATGCGCGATAGCTTGGTGTAATCGGGAAATTTGGAGATGTCGAAATACACATTGCCGTTGGCAAAATAGGTGCACCCTTTATCTTCGAGGGCCTTGATAAAATCGATATACGCATCGATGTAATCGGTAGCCTTGGCCACAACTTTCGGCTTTTGAATATTGAGTTTCTCGCAATCTACAAAAAAGGCATCAGTGTAGTACTGAGCGACTTCCCAAACCGTTTTATTTTCGCGCTGGGCACCCTTTAACATTTTGTCTTCACCGTCATCGGCATCAGACTCTAAGTGCCCTACATCTGTGATATTCATCACCCGGTTGACCTTAAAACCTAAGTAAGCGAGGGATTTTTCTAGAAGATCTTCGTGTATATATGTGCGCAAGTTGCCAATATGGGCAAAATTATAGACTGTTGGACCACAAGTATACATATTTACAACGCCTGGCGTATAGGGCACAAAGTCCTCAATGCTTCGATTGATTGTGTTGTAGAGTTTCATGCTTACCTCCTTTGCAAAAGCCCCGCCCAAATATGGGCGAGGCCATTTCCGTAGTGCCTCTTGCCTAATTGGCAATCAAATGAGACAATGCGTAATCTAAACGCGCCATGATGCGCTCTTTTCCAAGAATCACCAACAAATCGTTTAAGTCGATACCGTGCTGTTGTCCAGAGATTGCCGCGCGCACAGTCATAAACAAATGCTTACCCTTAAAACCAGTCTCTGTTTGTACCGCTTTAAATGGCGCTTTACAATTGTCGAAGGTGACAGCATCTAATTGATTTAGCTGAGCTTTAAAAGCTTCAAGTACCGTGGGCACATGAGCCTCTTTAAGAAGCGCCGCAACTTCATCGTCTTCTGGCTCTGCCTTATCTGCTAGGAAGGCCAAGGCTAAGTCTCCAAAATCCTTCAAGGTGTCTACACGCTCTCTCAACGCTTTGACTACGAGAGTTGTCCACGCCAAGGCCTCAGGGTTGTCGAGAAGGTCTTGCGCAGTTAACGAGATAGCACCTGCATCTGCCATAAAAGGCACCGCCAATTGAACGAGTTGATCGAGATCGTAACTTCTAATGTATTGGCCGTTCATCCATCTGAGCTTTTGCTTGTCGAAAACCGCACCAGACTTCGAAAGTCTATCGAGGGAAAATCTCTCGATAATTTCTTGCAGCGACATGATTTCTGCGCCATCTTCTGGGCTCCAACCGAGTAGCGCTACAAAGTTGATGAGTGCCTCTGGTAAAAAACCAGCATTTAAGAAATCTTCTACCGCTGCACTGTCGTGACGCTTAGACAGCTTCTTCTTTTCTTCGTTTAAGATGAGAGGCAAGTGGATGTACTCCGGTTGTTTCCAGCCGAATGCCTCGTAGAGGTAAACGTGCTTTGGCGTAGAAGACACCCATTCTTCACCGCGAATGATATGTGTAATCTTCATAAGATGATCATCTACAACCACTGCAAAGTGATAGGTTGGAAAGCCATCTTGTTTTATGAGGACTTGATCGTCGAGATCTTGGGTATTAAAGGTTACATTTCCTCTAACATGATCTGTAAATGTGAGGTCGCGGTTTAATGGCAACTTGAGGCGCACCACATATGTTTCGCCATTGGCTATTCGCTTTTTGGCCTCTACTAAGTCGATATCGCGACATAAGCCGTCGTATTTCGGCGTCAAGCCATTTCTCTTTTGCTCGTCGCGCACTTGTTCTAAGCGCTCTCTAGAACAAAAACAGTAATAAGCGTGACCACTTTGTATCAACCGTTCTATGTATTCGTTATATATTGAAAGTCTTTCTGATTGAATGTAAGGCCCATACATGCCCTTTTGATAGAGCTTTCCCGCTTCATCAAAAAATGGTCCTTCGTCGTGAAGTACACCCAATCGCGTCATGACGGAGACCAAATTGTCAATGGCATCGGTTACCAAACGGTTTTGATCTGTATCTTCAACGCGAATGGCATATACGCCCTCGGTCTTTTTCGCGAGTAAATAATCGTAAAGTGCTGTTCTTAAACTGCCAATATGGACATAACCCGTAGGGCTAGGGGCAAATCGAACGCGTACTGACATAGTTTCCTCCCAATTGCTCGGTTTTATCGTGATGCGCTGAAAAAGGCGGCTTTCGCCGCCACTTACGCTAATTCCTTGCTATTATACCCCAATTTAGCTGGAGTTTCAAGGTAGGGCGATTACTCTACCCTAAAGTCGTTGTATTCAATGGTATCTACCTCTTCAATACTCATGCAATCTACCCTAGAATAGCCATTTCCCACCTCAATGGCCTGTAAAAAAACATCTAAAATACTAGATGGCGCTGTTACTTTCAGGGTTACCGAGCCATCGACTTCGTTTTTTACCATCCCCATAACACGATGTGCCAAGGCGGTTTTTTGAGCAAAATATCTAAACCCGACACCTTGAACGCGTCCGTATATATTGACTAGTAAGGTTTTCATTGCGCCCTCCAAAATGATAAGACTTCTCAATTCATTTATACACCGCAAAATGAGGGCTCACGCAGGTTTTTTATTTTTTTGCCAAATCCATGACAAAACCCATTTTTGACATCACATGGTCGTAGCCATTTGGGCCATGTGGCACAACACAATCCGAACAGTTTTTGATTCCCGTTGCAGTATATGTATAATTTCCACCGCACTTTTCTTTTAGCATATATAGGGGACAGTAGCAAAAAAGACAGTTAAATGCTTCTTCTGAAACGCCGCTATGGCACGGAAAATATTCACAACTATGATTTGGATTAAATTTGTAGTTCTCGGACATGTATGCCTCCAAAGTCTTAGGGATTTACTATTAATGATCGCGAGCTTATGCAATTGCATGCTTTCCAAATTGACAATATCATATATACTAATTGTGTTAAAGTGAAAATATGCAAGAGGAGGAAATTGTGAACCCAACCATTCAAAGTATTAAAAACAGACGTAGTACCCGTGTCTTTTTGCCAGACCAAATTGACAATCAGCATATTGAGGCCATTGTAGAAGCGGGACTCTTTGCCCCAAGCGCCATGAATGCACAACCTTGGCACGTAACGGTGGTGCAAAATCAAACACTTCTAGCGTCGATAAATACCGATGCAAAACAAGCCCTTGCAACCCACGAAAACGAATATTTCAAAAAGTTTGCATCTAACGAAAATTTGAATGTGCTCTACCATGCGCCAACTGCAATTGTGATTTCCGCTGTTTCGAGCTCCCCCATCGCTCAAACTGATTGTGCTGCAATGGCTCAAAATATGTTGCTAGCTGCAGAATCGCTAGATGTGGGCTCATGCTGGATTGGCCTTGCAAATTTCGCTTTAAAGGGAGAGAAGGCCGCTCAATACGCTGAACAGCTTCGAATTCCAGAGGGATATACGCCATGCTTTACAATAGCCCTCGGACACAAGAAAACATCGACAACCACTGCACCGCCACGAAAAGAGAATGCCGTTAACTATATTAGGTAACCCATTGGGGCATACAAGCGAACAAAAGGTTCTCGCTGGTTGATTATTCAACCGACGAGAACCTTTATCTTTGTCTCTTTTATCTTTACCTGCTATGAAATCACGACTCCACAGCAGTTTGAAGAATCGCCTTATTGAGCAGTGCCCCTAAGCGAGAGATGCCTTCTTCGATTTGCGGCTCGGCCATATTCGAGAAGTTCAAGCGCATTGTGTTAAAAATATTGCCTTCTGGGAAGAATGAATCCCCCGGCACATATGCAACGCGATTTTGCACCGCTTCGATCATCAGGGTTTTCGTATTGATGGATTCCGGAACAGTTACCCATATAAAGAGACCACCCTCTGGAATATCATATTTCACAGCTTCTGGAAAGTGCTTTTGAATGGCCTTTACCATTAAGTCTCTTCGACCACGGTAGAGGTCTACTAATTTTTCGATATGCCCATCGAAGTTATAACGTTCAATAAACAAGGATAACTCTCTCTGGCTCATGGAGTTCGTCTGTAAGTCTGCACCTTGTTTTACCATGACATACTTCGAAATCAATGGTTCTTCTGCTGCAACCCAGCCAATGCGCAAGCCTGGGCAAAAGGTCTTAGAAAACGTCCCCAGGTATACCACTCGTCCCTCAGTGTCCATGCTCTTTATACTTGGCAGCGCTTGCCCTTCGTACCTAAGTTCACCGTATGGATTATCTTCAAGTACAATAACTTTATATTTATTTGCCAAAGCGATCAGGCCTTCTCTGCGCGCCAAAGACCACGTTCTACCCGATGGATTTTGAAAATCGGGGATGACATAAATCATTTTGACGTGGGATTCGTTTTTTAGGGCGTTCTCTAGAGACTCAAGTACCATACCTTCTGCATCAGTCTCAATGCTTAGAAAGTTGCACTCATAAGCTTTAAACGCATTAATTGCACCCAAATATGATGGGCTCTCACAAAGCACCAAATCTCCAGGGTTTAAGAATATCTTACCCGAAAAGTCTAGGCCTTGCTGAGATCCCGCTGTAATTAAAATCTGATCTATACCGACTGTCATACCCTGTCGGGCCATTCTAGATATAATTTGATTCCTCAGTGGATCATAGCCTTCAGTCGGATTATACTGAAGCGCCTGAACGCCCATGGTATCTAAAACTTCCATAGAAATTGTCTTCATTTCCCTAATTGGAAACAAATCTGGTGCAGGCAACCCTCCAGCAAAGGAAATAATATCTGGTTGCTGTGTCAACTTTAAAATCTCTCGAATTTCTGAAGCCTTCATACCCTCTGCTCTTTTTGCAAAAAGATTAGACGTTTCTAAAACATTCATGTGCAACCTCTTTCTGATATATCAATGATATACTTACCATATGCTACAATTGTATCAGAAAAACGTTTTCCTAACAAGTGCAAAAAAACACCCGTTCTGTTTGAAAGGGACAATTGTTAGTCCTACAAACCGTGCACAGGTGTTTTAATTAATTTTAATAACTTAATTGGATACTCTTTATTCGATGGGTTCTTCAATCATTACCTTGGAGACCCAAGGGCTTCAAACTAATTTTGGTAGCGCTTCCCCGATAAATCGGTTAAAAAGCGTTTTATGCTTAAAATAAGTTGATCTGGGACAGCCTCAAAATGGAGACCTGATCGATACACCGATTCGTTGCGTTTGGTCCATAGTACACGGGTTGTTACATTGTACACATCGCCGTCGAAGTAGATATCGAAATTCACTGTGGCATCCACTGGTAGGGGTAGTTCTGTTTGTACGCCAATGCCCTGAAAATTAAGATCGAGCATTTCTAGTGAAATAATCTTTTCGATGTGCACATCGTTATCCATGACCGAATACTGAGTTTCTAGACGCTCAAGATGAGGCAATCTAGGAATTCTTCTTAGATCTTCTCCACTTTTCATCTGTCACACCTCCCTTAAAAGCTCTATTTACTACGATCGAGTTTTAGCCGCAACTGCCACCACAAGTGGAGCAACCTGCTGCCTCATACTCGTTGGGCATCACGATAAATCCACCATCCTGAAATTCTACTTTAAAATCTCCAAATTGTTCGTGAACCGCTTCGTTCATTACAAACTGTAGCCCCTCTTGTTCATAGACCACATCGTCTTCTTTTGAGGGATCGATTACTAAGCCAAACTTTGGACCAGAACACGCGTATCCCGCTACAAAAATGCGAACGCTCTTTGGTCTATTTTCTTTCTTTTCAATAACCGCAACGAGTTGCTCAATACTCTCTGTATTCGTTATAACTTGCATATATCACCTCTGTAAATTTAAATGAAATGTTTGTATGGATAGGTATCCATCTTGCCTTTAATAATACTATACCCTATTTTCACTGATAATCAATATCATTTCTAAAATTTAATGAATTTTACGGCTCACCATCAGTATCGTCACATACTTAGATTTTGTAAGTCTACTCACATATATTCTGTAGCTTTTCGGATTTCGTAGCCCCGATCTAGAGCCTGACTAACCGCTTCTAACACTAAGGGGAAGTAAGTCTCTATTGATTCTATACCCACGCGCGTCACACATATTCTCAAAAGATTATTCTGTTGGAAATAAGGGTGAAAGCCATAGCGCGTGTCGCTAATGACAATGCCTTGAGCCTCTAAGTGCCTAAGGAGCTGATCGATGTGAATGGCACTATCTAGGGTTAAGCTCCCCAAAATAGAACCTTCGAGAAAAAGAGGATGCATTCTGGAATCACCGTGTTGCTCTACGATTCTCTTCAATTTTAACACTCTGGCTGTGTAGGCTTTTTTGGCTCTTGTCACATGCTCTTTGAACATACCCGATGTGAGATACACTTCCAGAGCACCTTGACTAAGCGCATTCGTACTAATATCGCTCCACTGTTTATAGGTTTTAAAGGCTTCTTTTATACGCTTTGGCAACACTAGGGCTGCCAATCTAAGTCCCGGCATAAAGACTTTAGAGAATGACTTTAAATAGATGACCCGCCCTTCTGTATCAAAGTGTTTAATGGGAGGCAGTTTAACACAATTGTCCATATCTACGAGATAGTCGTCTTCTATAAGGTACACATTGTACTGACATGCCAACTCGTATAGCCGCTTTCTAGTTGCAATGTCTAGTGAGTGACCTGTTGGATTATGAAATCTGGGCATGACATAGAAGCACTTAACGTCTTTGGTGCGAAAGAGTCTTTCTACTCTTTCTAAATCTAAACCCTCCCTAGTTCTCTCGACAAATATGACTTCTTGTCGATTGTTCTCAGCCGCACGAAGGGCACCAGGGTATGTTGGTTGTTCTAGGAGAATGACTTTGCCTCCGCTTGGATAAGTCATTTTAAAGAGAATATCGATTGCCTGCTGGGAACCCGAAGTTATTGCAATTTCTTCGGATGAGACAAATACCTGATTTTCTGTGAGTTGCTTGGCCACGGCATCGCGCAAGCTGGCGAGGCCAAATGGGTCTGCATATTGAAATACGGCGTGCTCTAAATTGCCGAGCGCTGCATTTACACAGCGCTTAAAATCAGTAAATGGCAATAATTCACCACTGGGATTTGGCGATCTAAAGTCCACCTGATGATTTACAGTAAGCTTTCCCGGCGCATCGATGATGAAATAGCCCTTTCGCGGTTGGTTGTGAACGACGCTTTCTATAATAAGCCCTTCGTAGGCCTTTAAAACCGTAGCTGGACTTGCACCATAGAACTTAGCCCCTTCTCTGACGGACATAAGACGATCGCCTTTTTTTAGCTTTCCCTCAGCAAGCGATGTCAGTATATGTTGCTGAATCCATTTAAACTTTTCCACGCAAACCTCCAAGCGACTTTTCTGTACCAATAGTCCAATCTGTATTAGTTATAATTCTAATTATAGCACGATTTACTTTAACTGTACTATAGCACACAAGCATATTTATCTGCACAAATACCCGTTTCTTCGATAAAATATAAACAAGAGGATAGAAATAGCGTCACTTTTAGATTGGGAGGTCTGTATGCAAAGAGAACGGATACTAAACACGACAATCAAACCCCTGTGCTTAAATGCCACAATTAACCCTTTTACACAAGCCTACGCATTAACCGCCGCGCATGGCACTTGCGAAAAAGGCCACTTGGCATACATCACAGACAAAACGCTCTACATTGAAGTCAACGAAATTGAAGCCTGTGACGACACAACAGCAGAAGCACTGCTCGTGGCGCTACACAGCGAAGCAGTTCACAGACATATTATGCAGGTGCGTTTTCGCGTCAACGACCACGCATTAAAACAATGGGCACCAGCGCTCAAAGCCCATGGCTATCAATTTGCAGAGGGCAGCATGGCCCGTTGGAAAAACCCTTCATTCAATCGCGATATTGCGATGGGCATATAAAAAAAAAACAAAAGGCCGAGTCCTCATTTTAATTTGAGGATTCGGCCTTTTAGTTTTTTATTCGTATCTCAGTGCATCGATGGGATTGAGCTTAGCCGCCTTACTTGCTGGGAAGATGCCGAACACAACACCCACACCCGCAGAGAATAGCCAAGCTAAGAGAATCGCGCCAAAACCAGCCTCAGCACTTGGCAAAAATGGCACGACTGCTGCAATAAGCGTTGAAAGACCAATGCCCAGTGCAGTGCCTATCACACCACCTATAAAAGAAATGATTACCGCTTCAATTAAGAATTGGCTCATAATCTCTCCATACTTGGCACCCAAAGCCTTTCTGATACCTATCTCACGGGTTCTTTCTGTCACAGAAACCAACATGATATTCATAACCCCAATGCCACCCACGAGCAACGACACCGCCGCAATGGCGCCAATTACAGCGGTGATTCCCGCCATAATGCCGTTGACTTGGTCCATCTGACTTTCCATACTCTCGCTGTAATAGCGCTTTAAACCCTCATTGCCATGACGGCGTTCCAGTAATTCTATCGCCCGTTTAAGGGTTTCTTGAGGCGGATATTCAAGATTGGCCGCCCCTTCTACAAACCACACGGTATCTCCGTATCCAAAAATTTTCATCGCGGTGGAAAGCGGTGTATAGACAACAGGATTGGACTGACCCATGCTCGAGAAGAATGTCGACTCCTTTTTATATACCCCAACGATAGTCATATTCACGTTCTGGGAGGTGAGATTTACCACAAGTGATTCACCTAGCACATCGTCTGTGCCGAAAATCTTATTTGCAGTCTCGCTGTCAATTACAGCGACAGGCCGTTCTGAAAGCACATCGTCTTCCAAAATAAAGCGCCCTTTGATGACATTGACCTGCTGAATTTCTCTGTAATCTTGACGCGCACCTTGCACAGTGATAGACGTCATCTTTTTCTTGCCACTGAGAAGCTGTACTTTTCCAGACTCGCTCACACTTGGCTGAAGGGCTTTGATTTCGTCTTTAAAGGCATTTCTCAATGCATCTACATCGTCGCGGGTAATCATATCTCGCTCAGCTACAGTCTCCTCGAAGCTTGTGGCAATAAAGATGCGACCCACGCCAAAACTCTGAAACTCCTTGTTCATAGCCGACTCGACGCCATTGCCAAGGGCTACCACGGTAATTACCGATGCAATGCCTATTATAATGCCCAGCATTGTCAGCAAGGAGCGCATTTTATTGACCCATATTGCACCCAGTGCAATACGAATACTCTCAAACACGTTCACAGGGATACCTCCTTCTGATCTAGGCGGTAATCCTCAATAATTTCACCATCTCTAAACGCTACCACGCGCCTTGCGCGATTCGCGATATCGTGCTCGTGGGTGATCAAAACGATGGTGACACCTTCGCGATTGAGGGCTTCGAATAGGTTCATAATATCTTCGGAAGATTTAGTATCTAAGTTTCCCGTCGGTTCATCTGCCAAAAGTATGGCGGGATTGTTGACCAGTGCTCTGGCAATGGCAACGCGCTGGCGTTGACCACCCGACAACTCGTTGGGCTTGTGGTCCATGCGATCGCCAAGTCCGACGCGATTAAGGGCTTGAACCGCCCGCTCGTGCCTCTCGTGGCGCTTGACCTTAGCGTACACCATGGGAAGTTCCACATTCTTGAGGGCTGTGGTCCGGGCCAATAGGTTAAAGGATTGAAAAACAAATCCAATTTTTCTATTGCGTACATCGGCCAACTCATTTTCTGTACGCTCGGTTATGGAGATATTGTCGAGTTCGTAACTGCCCTTAGTAGCCACGTCGAGGCAGCCAATTATGTTCATGAGTGTTGATTTTCCCGAGCCCGAGGGTCCGATAATCGCGATAAACTCACCCGCTTCAATGTGCAAGTCGATGCCTTTGAGCGCTTCGACCGCCACTGCACCCGTATCGTAAACTTTGGTCAGGTTTTTGATGCTAATCATGGCTTGACCTCTTCGCTTGCGGGAGTAAATGTCACAGCCATGCCATTTGTATGGGTCTCATCTGGATTTAAAAGCAAGTAATCGCCCACTTTAATGGCATCATCGGCCATTTCGATAAAGAGCTCGCCTTCGATTCCCGATTTGACGACTTTTTCAATTAACTTGCCATCTTGAATGACATAGGCCAATCTGCCTCGAGTTTTGTCGATACGGGTTGCCTCGTAGGGAATAAGCGTGGCTTCTTCCTTTTGGGCGATTACAATTTCTACCCGCGCAGTAAAGTTTGGCTTAAAGGCACCGCTCGTATTGTCGAGATCGATAAGTACAGGTACCACAGTTTCTTGGCTCTGACCCGTGATAGTCTTTTGTGCAACCGCTGCTATACTGCTGATTTTCCCATTAAACACCTGATCTTTTAAGCCGTCTGCTGTTACATTGACCGCAAGACCCACGGCGATTTTGTGGATGTCGTATTGGTTGATATTTGTAGAAATTTGAAGGGCATTCACATCGACAATGGTCACCACTGGCATTTGGCCCGTCGCCACGTCGAACACTTTGACCATGATTTTCGATACTGTGCCTGCAGCTGGCGCTTTGATCACCGCTTGCTCAATGCGCACATTGAGACGGTCAATTTTCACCTGTAAACTGTTGATGCGCAGCATCTGCAGTTCGCGCTCTTGTTGCGCCTTCTTTGCCGCATTGGTGGTATTGTGATTTGCAAGATTCTGCTTAGCATTTTTAAGCGCTAAATCTGCCTGTGCTACTTGCGCTTTAGTATAAGAGCCCTCTTCAAACAAAACCTGGGCATTGGCAAATTCATTTTCTGCTATGGCTAGTTGTGCTTCTAGCGCATCTTTTGTCGCTTGCTTGCCTTCGTTTGAAGGGACTTCTATTTGTGCCAAGGTCGCCTTGGCCATTTTCATCTCTAGCTCCAAGTCTGCAAGTTGCTCTTGAATGTCTGAAGCCTCTAGTGTGACGAGTACTTGATCTTTTTTTACGAGTTCGCCCTCTTTAACGTGTACTTGCGAGACTCTCCCAGATACCCTCGGCACCACATCGTACTGAAACTTAGACAAAACATCGCCACGGGTCGAGATTTTGTAGGCGATTGGTCCTTTTTCGACTTTTACCCCTTCTACCACTGGCGCCTTGTTGCCAGATTGCATGACTTGAGGCAAGCTCAAAACGATAACCACTATAAGTATTAGTGCACCAATAACCCACGGCCAACGCTTGCGCCTTTTAGGTCTCGGTTGATCTGGCTGTGTTGAATTGCTTTTTTTCTTAAACATAGCATACCTCGCGCTTTTTATTAGATGGACAATGTCGTCCGCTATGCTTAACTGTATCAGTGCCCTTAACATGCCGTCAATCCTGAAGAACAAACCTTAATGGGATTCTAATATTAGGTGTTTTCTGTTTACTATAAGTGCTTGAAATTCAGTGTGCCCGCTTCGATATCGATGCTTATAATGTCGCCATCTTTTATCTTTGCGATTGGCCCGCCAAGAGCTGCTTCAGGCGCCACGTGCCCAATGGCAAGGCCATTGGTGCCGCCCGAAAAGCGCCCGTCTGTTATTAGCGCCACTTTTCCATCTAGGGCACTCCCTTTAAGGGCGGCTGTCATGGCCAGCATCTCGCGCATGCCGGGCCCACCAACCAGCCCCTCTGCGCGAATTACAATGACCTCACCTGCGCAAAGCGCGTTTAGCTCAAAAGCCTCAAATGCCGCTTCTTCGCCATCAAAAACCCGGGCAGGCCCCTCGAAGCGCCACTGGTGCCGTGGTACGGCAGACACCTTCACCACCGCCCCGTCTGGCGCAAGGTCTCCGCGCAGGGTGCGTAGACCGCCAGTGCTTGAGTGTGCGGCACCTACGCTGCGAATCAAGTCAGAAGGCAGGTCTTTGTAGCTGCTTAAACGCCCTTGCAGCGTACCCCCTTCGACTACCGACACAGCCTCGTCGATTAGCCCTAGCGGCTGAAGTTGACGCATTAATTGTCCGATTCCCCCCGCCCGATGAAAGTCTTCCATGCCGAAGGGACCATTGGGAGAAAGTTTTACCAGATAAGGCGTGCGCTTACTCACGCGATCAAAGTCCTCAAGTGCTAAAGGCAGCGCCGCGGCCTTTGCAATTGCTTGAAGGTGAAGCACCGTATTGGTAGAACACCCCAATGCCATATCCACCGCAAGCGCATTTTCGAGGGCCTCTCTTGTTACAATTTTCGATGGACTCAGCGATTCACTTACAAGCTGCACGCTGCGTCCCCCAGCCATCATGGCCAAACGCTCTCGTTCTGACCAAACAGCAGGTACGGTTGCAGTGCCCGGCAAAGAAAGCCCAAGAGCCTCGACAAGACAATTCATAGAATTGGCCGTGAACATGCCCGCACACGATCCTACGGTAGGGCACGCCACACGCGTCAATCCATCCAGTGCCTCAACAGACATCACTCCCGATTGCACCTTGCCCACCGCCTCGAAAACAGTGGTTAAATCCACAGGCTGCCCTTCCCATTGCCCTTGAAGCATCGGACCACCGCTCATAAATATTGTAGGCAAATCGAGGGTCATGGCCGCTATCAACATCCCCGGCACACTTTTGTCACAGCTGGGCATCAGCACTAAACCGTCAAGGGCATGAGCCTTTGCAACGTGTACAATACCCTCCGCCAAGTGATCGCGCGTTGGCAGCGAATGACACATGCCCTCATGCCCCATGGCAAGTCCATCACATACAGAAACACCACCGAACTCAAAGGGTATCCCCCCAGCAGCATAAATGCCCGCCTTCACTTTTTCTGCTAACTGACGGAGATGTTTATGGCCAGGGATCATATCGTTAATTGGGTTGCAAATTCCAATAAAAGGTTTGCTTAAATCTTCGGGCGTGAGTCCCAAAGCCATGAGTAGTGCGCGGTGAGGCGCGCGTTTAACACCTTTAGTAATTTGATCGCTTCGCATAAGCATCCATACCTTTCTGAACAGAGAATTTATAACAGTATAACAGCCCTCTAATCGGCGTCAAGACCTTTCAGAGGGCTGTTTAATGTTTTATAAAAAAATCTTTTGAATATTAAGTAAATTCCTCAAGACCTTCAAAAAGATAAGGTTAAATACTTAAAAGCTAAGTTGCTCGGCTATACCACCGATGGTTCGATAATCAATTCACCGCGGCTGAATCTATCCATGTTCATGTTTCTTACATCGAGCGTTAGGGTCTCGTCTAGGATCATCTCAGAGAGCAAAAGTCCCGTTGCCGGTGCAAACATAAACCCATGACCACTAAAGCCCACAGCTTGGAAAAACCCTTTTAACATAGGCGCTTCGCCGAGAATCGGCTGCTTATCAGGGGTCATGTGATACTGCCCTGCCCAAGCCCTCACCACGCGAATCTTCGCCAGTGGCGGCAATAGTTCCGTCACCGTTTTAGACATTTCATCTAGGAAATTCCAGCTCGAGCGGTTGTTTAAATCTCTAGGCTCATCGGCACAGCTTCGGCCCATAATCAACGAGCCATGGGGCACTTGTTGGGTGTAAATATTTTTGGAGAACGACATAACCATCGGATCGAGCATTTTATTGACTGGCGTTGTCACTAAAATTTGATGTCTCTCAGAGTAAGTTGGAATATCAATACCCGCCATTTCAGCGACAATGCGTCCATAAGGCCCCGACGCATTCACAACCACCGGCGAGGCGATGTGCCCTTTATCTGTTTGAACGCCTACAATGCGACCAGATTCCACTTCGATGGCGGTCACTTCAACATAGGTATGATAGTGAACGCCTAGGCGTTTTGCCGCCTGTACGTAAGCATCGAGGGTGGTAAAAGGGTTTAAATGGCCGTCCTTTTGATGGAATGTGGCACCCGTCAAGCCCGCTGTATTGAGGTAGGGCACAATCTCCTTGGCCTCTTCTAGATTTAACAGGCGACTTTCGATGCCCAATTTATTTTGAAGGGCCACGTTTTTTCTAAACTGCTCTAGCTCAGGCGCAGATGAGGCTAACATCAAATAGCCCCCCTGCTTGAACTCTACATCGCCGTGATAGGCCAGTTCTTCTTGTATGGACTCAAAGGCCTCGCACGAGAGCTTCGATAAAAGACAGTTCATCTCTGTGCCCCATTGCTGGCGTATGCCCGCGCCACATCTGCCCGTAGAACCCGAACCCTGATAGCCCTTTTCTAA
>CALFXQ010000092.1 GCA_937958285.1 uncultured Fusibacter sp.
AGGACTTTGTCAATCTGATTGCACCCTTTATGGGCGATATGACCTTCCCGGTCGACGACCAGATCCGCGGTGAATCCCCTTGGAAAAACTGGATGATCACCACTCGCATTGACATGGCAGAACATTGCCATACCGCATGGAAGGCGATCATGTGCCACAAAAGTCAGTTGGCTACCCTAGGCGCGCTTGCTGAAATGCATGAAGATGCCGCCATGGCGGTACTTGCCATGCAAGGGACATTCTTTCGAGCGTTTAGTTTAGTGAATAGGGGCAGGAAGTTGGAATCAGATTTCTTCGAAGGATTGCGTTAAGAGATAGGATTTGAGGTATTAAACGGGCTGCTTCCTATTTATAAAACATATCTAACCCAGAAATCATTTTATTAAATTTATCTTCAAATACGCTTTCGTCAGCCCATTTCGAATAGTCTAAAATATTATATTCCTTGATCTGTTCCATTAAGCGCGCTGGCCACTTGGCAGTTTTCCAGCTATTATCCAATGCTATTGGACATAAGACATCTCTCCCAATTTCCTTCTCGATCTCTCGGGCAAGACGTGCTTCATGTTCTACCCAATCGCTTTCAATTGAGCTTTTTGAAAGCACAAGGAGCACTGTTGGGTTTTTTCGCATAGCTCGATCTATTTGTTTCTCTAATCGCCCTGAAGTGGCATTATGCACATCGCGCCAGTATCTAACACCAATCGAAGTTAGTTGCTTTTCAAGCCTTACTACAAAAGGTGTGTCTGCATGACTATATGAGATAAAAAGCGGGGAAATTTGGATTGACTGCATAGCCCTTTTATTGAACATTTCGTAGACCGCATTATTTATATCTTCATTGTTGATATCGGGCGAAAATAATGTTGCAGATACGATTTCCCAGTCGCTTAGCCCACAACCTCGCAAAAAAACTTCTGGTATTTTTCCTTTGGAAAATCTTAAAGTGTTTGTGCTAATGTCTGATCCAGACCAGTGATGAGTACTTTCAAGACCTTGAGTTTCACTCAAGTCAATGCCAGAGAAGGTAGTGAAACCAAAATGAGCACCAGTAAAATCAGCGTTTATTAAGTTAGTATTTATAAACAGGGAGCTTTGCAAACCCGATTCTTGGAAAATACATTCGGACATAACGGCGCTGCTAAGATCTGCCCTGCTCAAATCCGCGCGAGAGAAATTTGCTCGTTGGCATAATCCTTCAGATAGATCTACTCCAATTAAGTTAGTTGAACTGAAATCTGAGCCTTGACATCGAATTTCAGTAAGATCTGCACCGTGAAGTTGTGCGTTATTTAGATTTGCATCCCTCATGTATGTCATATTAAGTTTTGCAAATCTAATATCTGCTCCACTTAGATTTGACCCGTTGAGGTGAGCGTGAGAGAGATTTGTTCTACTTAAATTTGCCCCTGTTAAATTCACCACTGAAAGATTTAAACCTCCAAGTTTACATCCTCTTAAGTCTGCATTGCTAAGATCAATATCTACAGATGGATTACTTTCACGCCATTCGTTCCAGGAATCCGTATTATCTATTAACATCCTAAGTAGTGATTCATTAGCCATAGTATTCCATCCGGTAATAGATCTGATATATTTTTTGATTATATACAAAAAAGATGGCTGTGGTTAGACAGCCATCTTTAATATTATCCCATATTCTTCTTCATCGAGAGCTTGAGCGCGATCTTGTAAATTTCGCTCA
>CALFXQ010000093.1 GCA_937958285.1 uncultured Fusibacter sp.
TATGTTCAGTATCTATTAATGACAGAGCGATTAAGACCCTACATTGTACATACAGTCTCATATTTGAACGATGCTCTTAAAGACGGCAAAAAAATACTCTTAGAGGGTGCTCAAGGTACACTCTTAGATATCGACCTAGGAACTTATCCATATGTTACAAGTTCACATCCTACCTCGGGGGGCTTTAGCATTGGCGTGGGCATCGGACCAAATAAAATTCAAGAAGTTCTCGGTATTACAAAAGCCTACACCACAAGAGTTGGTGAAGGACCATTTGTTACAGAAGAAGACAATGAAACGGGCAATAGAATTCGCAAACAAGGAAACGAGTTTGGCACTACAACGGGTCGTCCAAGACGTTGTGGCTGGTTAGACTTAGTAATTGTTCGATATGCTGCACGGGTAAATGGTCTAACTTCAATAGCACTTTCATTATTAGATGTTTTAACAGGATTCGAAGAGGTTAAGATTTGTACGGGATACAATCTCGAAGGTAAGATTATTAAAGATTTCCCAGCGAGCTTGAAAGAACTGTCAAAGTGCACTCCAGTATATGAAACCTTCAAAGGTTGGTCTGAGGATATAACAGGATGTGAGACCTATGAAGAGCTTCCAATAGAAGCGCGTAAATACATCGACTTTATCGAGTCGTTTTTAAAGACACCTGTTTCATTTATCTCTGTGGGACCCAAAAGAGAGCAAACCATTATTCGCAAGAACTTGTTTAGTCGCGAAATTTAGCAAAATAAAAGCACGATTGGGATGACTATTATCCTAATCGTGCTTTTTTTATTGCAATCTCAAATCGGAACCTTCAAATTGAAGTATATCGTAATGACCTAAAATTCTTGATCCAAGTCGTTCGCCGTAATTTTTACTAATTTCAATAGGTGTTAGGTTTGTAGAAATAATTGTAGGCTTATCATTGAGAAGTCGTGTATTGACAATGTTAAAAGTCTCAGCCTGTGTAAATGAGTTAATCATTTCTGTCCCGAGGTCGTCGATAATCAATAAATCTACAGTGAAAATAAGTTCATATGCAGAGCGAAGTAGTGAGTCTTGCTTATCTGAAAATTTATATTGTGAAATTGTATCGATAATTTGAAATGCAGTTTGATAAATAACACCAGTATGTTTGTCGATTAGCTCTTTCGCTATACAACTGCATAAGAAGGTCTTACCGAGGCCAGTATGGCCAGTAAACAAGAGGTTATCGGCAGGCTTTTTGTTGATTTTTGAAATGAATTTTTTTACAACGGTTAATATATCTTCCATGTTCTTTCTGGGCGTGATAGGTCCAGAGCTTTCATTAGAAAACAACTCTAAGTTAAAAGTGCTAAAGTTTTCTCTTTTCAACTTCAGACCTAAAGAAGACGATTTATATGCACGCTCAATCAATTGCTTATCAAAGCACTTACATCGTTTTCGAGTATCGAGAAAACCAGAATCCTTGCAGTGTTTACAGTTATACTGAATTTCTAGATAGTTGATAGGAAAATTGTTATCGGTTAGTAAAATGGCCTTCTCTCGCTTCAATTTTTGTGATATCTTTTGGATTTGAATTACTGCAGTATCTGCATTGCTTGGATCTTTAAAAACTGCTTTAGCTATTTCTAGTCCAATTTGTGTTAGTTCTATATCAATTGCAGCTACTCTAGGGATTTTTGTCGCGATTTCTCTTTTTCTCTTTTCTAATTCTTCTAGATTCTTTTCGCGCTGCTTTTCGTATTGTCTAATGATTTCGTTCAAATAGTTCATTAATTATTCCTCTGATTTAAGCTTTTTCCGATCGGCCTTGCGTTGAATGATCTTGTTGAGCTCATCATTTGATAGATTAGAGATGGTTGATTGTGTGAAATTCTGATTGATTCGCTTGGACCGTGGATTGGATGAAGGTTCACTTTTTGATGCTTTTGTTTCACCACTACCACTTGAATTGCCAAAATAGTCAATTGCACTTTGAATATCGGTGACATTAGATGTGATTGCGCTTTGAATTATTTTGTCCATATATTTGAAGTTGGGATTTGTAGTTCGCTTTGTCGCCTCTTTGATTATAAACAACTGTGTACTTTCATCAATTTTTGTTGACCAGCTATCTACAATTTCTTTATCACCAGAAGAAATCGATCTGTTCGAAATGCCTATCGCAGCATAGATGTTTTTATAGTGTTGGACTTTTGATTGATGTTTCTTTTCTTCTTCAATCAACTGATCACTTGTAAATACTTTCTTGTCAAACCAGCTAGCCAGAATACTTTCTATATACTTAAAATGCCTATCAATGTTAGGTTCATCTTGTAATTTAGGTCGTTCTTCGTAAGTTATAACGAAGGCCCGTTCAATCATATCAGGGTCCATTTTAAAATTGCTCATCCAATCGAGAATTTTTATGTGATTGGCAGGTGTTAATGGGCGCTTGATTATAAACTCGAGTTGTTGAAACATCTTCTTTAACTCAGTATTGCTCATTGCGGATATAACTCTTTGCACCGAGCTACTGTGGGACACCGGGGCAGATTTCGAATCATCCTCGACAAATCGCTTTTGATAATTGTGATTTAGGTAGAGTTCTCTTACAGACTGAAACTTAACTGAAAACATGTAAGGTTGAAACGGATTTGGAGGCGTCTCACATTCGACTAGGCCCTTACTTTCCCAGAAGGACCATGCTGAACACACATCTTCATGCGATATGCTTAGTGTTTTGGCGATTGTGTCATTTGTGTATATTTGAACGGGGTTTTTTGCATAGTAGAAACCCAAAAGATAAACTTTAACATGCGTACCATTTGCTAAAGGCATAAACTCTAGTATAAACATGTTCTCAAGCTCTAATGTACCTAAATCAACGTCGTGACCTTTTATATAAAACGACACTTAGATATCCCCCTTTGATGGTGTGCATATCATGTATTATATCTGATTCTTGGAAAAGAATCACTATAACAAACGAATGGTTTCTCAATAAGCTACATTTTAATTTTTTGTAACATTTAACGCGAGTGCGAGGCATCTTTAGCATATAGTGTGTACTACTCACGTGATAACACAATATGTGTAAAGGGATATGCCAATTTTATACTGAAGATGGACTTGTCAGATGGAAATGGCTTGTAGAGCAGTTTTTTTGGTCGAAAATGAGGAAATCATAGAATAAATATGTTATACTCTAAAAGAGTATTTTTTAGTGGTAGCATTGTTCAGCGTCACGTAGAATTAGGAGAGCGAGATGAGTCATAGAAAAACAGTGAATACGCTAAAAACTGGTAGCAGTACAAAGAAGAAAACAATGAAGCTTAAGTCAGCAAATAGCGCTGCGCGTATAATTAATCCTATCAAGTCAATATCCACTACAATAATTAAGCCAATAAACCAGTTTATAGTAAGCATTTTAAAGAAGTTCCGCAATGAATCAACAAAAGTGAACATCCAAAAACTAAAAGAGCGTTTTGAATCTCTTTATAAGAACATCACACATATGTATTCTGCAGAAACCAGAAATCGTACATATTTGTTTCAAGAACATGAAACTAATAGTATGCTTCAGCTAGTTAAGTCGAATCGCAAAGTAGCTGTAGCGAGCATCTCAGCTGCACTCGCTATCGTAGTAGGGTTTAGCAATCTAGTTCTCTATAATAGCGACGACGAATTTAGATTGAATGCGAAGAATTACGGTTTGAAAGCTGAAGCGGGAAGTGAAGCTGGACTAACAGAACAAGCCTTGTTAAATAGCACAGAAAACGCAAATCAAGTGGTTGAGACATCAAAGCTCCGAACATACTCAGGACTTTTGAACTACGGACCATTATTTGAGTCTCAGCGCACATGTTTCGTTTTAAGAGTCGATGGACAACAGATTGCTTATTTCCGTTCACGAGCTGAAGGTCAAGCGCTACTAGACAGTTTATTAGGTGAGACGG
>CALFXQ010000094.1 GCA_937958285.1 uncultured Fusibacter sp.
GAATTATAATCACATAAGATTCCATGGAGGGTATTGTTATGAACGGACAGGTAAACACTTCAAAACATTGGTATAATATATTTCGAGAGCCTTTCAATGCATTATCCCATTTGTTTGGCGCTGGAGTTGGTCTAATTGTTGGAATCTCGCTTGTGATTCGGGGGCTCTACCTTGGTAGCATGCTTTACACCATTGGTAGTGCGGTATTCTGCTTAGCCATGGTCGCTCTTTACACTACAAGTGGTCTCTACCATGGCCTTAAGGTAAATGACCGTGTTCAGGCAGTTATGCGCCGCCTAGATCACACTATGATCTACATTCTCATTGCTGGAACTTATACACCTGTTTGTTTAATGGCTCTATCGGGTGGCTGGCGCATTGGCGTTTTAATTGGCATTTGGGGTATTGCCGCCTTGGGTATTGCCACAAAATGGCTCTGGTTTAACATGCCAAGATTGCTCTACACCAGCATCTATGTCATTATGGGTTGGGTCGCAGTCGTTGCAATTTGGCCGCTGTATCAAAACATGTCCTCTTTTGGCTTTAGCATGATGGTCACTGGCGGAGTCCTCTATACTCTTGGGGCACTCATCTATGCATTCAAACCAAAATTCTTTAGATATCTACATATTGGCTTTCACGAATGTTTCCACCTGTTTATATTAGCAGGAAGTGTCGCGCATATGCTCATGGTCGTAACGTTATAACCATTCCATTTCCATCCATTCTCAATACGATTATTTTGCAACTAAAGGCTGTCTACCGATGGCCTTTTTTGTTTAACCCAACAAAATAGAGGGCATACTTAATATAGTAACAGAAAGAGACTCGGTCTGTGAACGGGTCTCTTTTAGTATATATGAGAGGTGCTTATGCCCCGACATTTTGATGCGATTAAGGATGAAATCTTGCTTTTACTGAATAAAGCTGCTGAAGAGCTCTCTTTTGACGAGCTATCAAGATCTCTCAGCAGTTTTAGGCTGCCTATCATATTGATACCTTTTGAATGCATCGAGCAGCCTCTAGATATGGAAAATTGTAAGTATACTGCTAATGCTTACTTCTCAATGGTATTCGGTCATCTCAGCGCTTTTGTCGCTCAATACCCGCACTTACTTAGTAAAGCCCAATTACACACAGAAATCTCCATAAACCGACTGCAATATGCGACAGAAGTGATGCCAGTTGTCTTTCAGGGTCGCGATTTTGCCTTAATTGTCGTTGAATATCGCGTAGAATACGCCCATTTACTTAGCCATCAAGAAAAGTTCTTGCTCACCGATCTGGTACACAAAACCAGTGATTTTATAGGACTTGCAGATGATATCGGAAATTTTGTTTACATCAACGAAGCAGGACTCAAGTTATTGCGTATGTCTCCCAC
This sequence comes from uncultured Fusibacter sp., assembly GCA_937958285.1. Taxonomy (GTDB): domain Bacteria; phylum Bacillota; class Clostridia; order Peptostreptococcales; family Acidaminobacteraceae; genus QQWI01. The sequence goes on from CALFXQ010000094.1 coordinate 1,385, forward strand.
CGATATCCATCTATTAAATGTCTGGGATCTCCACGACCACAAAGAGCTTCGTCAAATTCTCGAGGTCGGTCGCCACGAAGACGGATCATTTTCATGGGTTGGACAAGTAAAAATACGTACACACGAAGATAAATGGCTCGTGTGCTCGATGTCTATCACTTCTCACTTCTCGGAAGGGCAGCGCTATTACGCTACCGTTGTTAGAGATATGTCTTTTCTTAAACGCCTTGAGGATCAAGTAACTCAAATTTCTCAAAAAATTGAAGCTACGGTGGCCCAGCGCTCTGAGGACATCATCGAACTAAACATCCAGCTACTTCATGAAATTGAGGCATCCGAGCGCATGCGCTTTATGTTGCAAGAACGCGAGAAACGCTTGGCAACTATATTAGATACTACCCTTGACGGCTTCTTTATGCTAGACATAAACTTGCGACTCGAACAAAGTAATCGCGCGTTTAAAGTCCTAATTGGGGCAATGTATCGAGATATTGTCGGCGAGCGCATGGTGCGCTTTGTTACACATGCCTGCAAGCAGGATTTAAAAGATGCCATTGACTTGGTCATGAAAGGGCAAAGGCAAATTGTACTCCTAGATATTCAAAATCTCGGAGGTCAAGTAACCCCCTGTAGTATCTCTCTAAACCCATATTTTTCAGATGGAAAACTAAGAGGTCTATTTGGATTTGTAAGACCAACCCACCCAGAAGACTTGCCCGCCATCGGTGACTTTTTTTAAGGAGCGTATACATGCCAAAGTTCCCATTAAAACTCCAGGAAGAAGCAAAGCTACTTGGAACCTGGTCCTTCATACTCAAGGCGAGTATTGCGATGTTTGCTGGATTCGCACTTGGTCGTCACATCCCATTGGTGAACAAAGACATGATTTCGTTTTTATTTGCAATGGTACTGACCCTAGAGCCCGTTTCCACCACGGGGATCAAGAGAGGCATAGACCAATTTCGCGCAACGTTAGTAGGAGGATTGCTATCTGGGCTAATCGTTGCAATTATAGGCATAAATCCCTTAGGACTAGCACTTTCTATTGCCTCAATTTTGTATTTTACGCTCGTTCAAGATTGGCGAAACTTATCGGTGGTTGCCCTCTTTACGGGAATTTATATGACACAATACGTACAGATGTCTCCATCTGGTAATCCGGATATTCTTCTCACTATGGCTGTGCGCATTTTGGCGCTTTCTGCAGGTATTGTGTATGCCGTTGTCTTTAATGCGGCAATATCCGTTGCCTATATGCGCCATATGCCCACTAAAAGGCTTTGCTTTATTCATTATAGGCTATACAAACACGTGCAGAGGCTCACGGAGAAACTACAATTTGGGCTGCCGATAGCTGACAGTGCACATCTATCGATGTCTAATCTCTTTAACGATATCGATTGGAATCTCAATCTTCTAAACGACTTAGAAAGAGATCCATTGTTAAAAATCGGCCGTTTAAACAAAGACATTGTAAGCAGCGCCATTGCCCGGGCTAAGTCTATGCGCACCTTCAGCCATTATCTATTTGATTTAGAAATTCAGCTTCGAGATGGTGATTTCCATACCGTGAGGCCCGAGGTTCTAGAGGCACTTTTAGTAACACTTGAAGCCAAACTTAAAAGCTTTGCAGCAGCATTAGAAAATTGTCCGCACGGAGACGAAATTTTGCTCTCTGATTCTCATTCCGATACAAATATAGATGATTCACATATTTTGGTACAACGCATTCTAAATGACATACTGGTCTGTTCAAAACTTCTCGAAAAATAAAAAAATAAGAAAATAAGAAAATAAGAAAAAAAATGTGCTTATATACTAATAGAGACCCGTTCACAGAACGGGTCTCTATTAGTATATAAGCAGCGCTTAAAGATAAAAATTTATTG
>CALFXQ010000095.1 GCA_937958285.1 uncultured Fusibacter sp.
AAATGTTAATGGATGAATTAAACGAAAAGCGCACAACGAAACAACCCCTTCATTTACCCTCGGCAGGGTCTACCTTTAAGCGACCTGTCGGGCACTATGCGGGCCAGTTAATTGAAGAGTCGGGGTTAAGAGGACTCCGCTACGGCGATGCCATGGTCAGCGATTTACATTGTGGCTTTGTGGTGAATGTGGGGGATGCTACCTGTGAACATGTGCTAACGCTCATTGAAACCATTCAAAAAATTGTATTCGATCTTAAAGGCGTGTCATTACATCCCGAGGTACGACTCGTGGGGTTGGAGGCATAAGCGATGCGAATTGTTGGAGATTACCACACGCATACCGTCTATTCACACGGCAAAGGCACAGTGGCTGAAAATGTTGCTGCAGCAGCAGCGCTGGGATTAAAGACCATTGCAATTTCAGAACACGGACCTGGTCATGCAATTTTTGGTGTTTCAAAAGAAAAACTCATGGCCTTAAAAGCGGAAATTGAAGCTCTTAAAGCGGAATATCCCAACATGACTATCAAGTTTGGACTAGAGGCCAACATCGTCAATCCCGATGGAGACTTAGATGTTGACGACGAGCTTTTGTCCTCATTAGACTTTCTAATGGCAGGGTACCATTTTGGATCGACACCCAAAAGATGGGTTCGCGATAGTCTTTGGCATCTTTCAAATGTGTGTGCTAAATATTTGCCACCCTTAAAACAGTATTGCATTCGAGAAAATACGCGCGCTGCAATTGCTGCAATGAATCGCTACCCCATTTTTGCACTCACGCACCCAGGTGCCAAGGGATTAATCGATATAGCAGAAGTCGCCGTGGTGGCCTTCGCACGGGGCACACTTCTCGAAATAAATTCGCATCACGGCCATTTAACAGTGGAGGCTATAAAAATTGCAAAGAAAAAAGGGGCGCGGTTTATTATCAATTCGGATGCACATCATCCCATGCATGTGGGCATGATCGCTGAAGGGGTTAAACGGGCACTTGAAGCGGGATTGAGTGAAGAAGATGTGTTTAATGCGTCTTTAGATTGAGGAGGCGGCATGAAACTTAAAATTGTGACTGGGCTATCTGGTGCAGGGAAATCAACCGTACTTAAAAGTTTAGAGGACATGGGGTACTATTGCATCGACAATTTACCTCCAGCCCTTATGAAGCAGTTTGTCTCCATGTGTCACAGTATGTCGGAGCCTATTGAAGAAGTGGCAATTGGCATCGATGTACGTGGCCGTCATTTCTTTGACGAGTTAGAGCCACAGCTTAAGGCGTTAAAAGGCGCTTATCCAGAGTGCCAAGTGGTCTTTCTCGATGCTTCAGACAAAGTGTTAATCGATCGTTTTAAAGAGACCCGTAGAACCCATCCTTTAAATCCAGATGGCACCCTTATAGACGGCATCAATCTCGAACGCGACAAGATGCGAGAGATTAAGATGTTATCGGATTTTGTGCTCGATACGACGCATATGAACGGACGCACATTGGGCTTGGCCATCAAACAGCAGTTTGGTCAATTGATTCCCTCTAGGGCGCTTTCGTTGACTTTTCAGTCCTTTGGTTTT
>CALFXQ010000096.1 GCA_937958285.1 uncultured Fusibacter sp.
AGGCTCGTGTGCTTTAAATTCATTTCTATTCTCATAAAAAACCTCCTTGTAATGTAGCTTCATTTTACTGAAGCTCTATCACAAGGAGTAGCTACTAAAGTAGTTCTATTTTAATAAAAGTACTGCACTTCTAATAAAAGTAATTCACTTCTAGCTAAACAAGCCTAGTTTTTTTGCCTTCACTACAGCTTCTGTTCGCCTAGAGACCTGAAGCTTTGAGAAGACACGTTGATTGACGCCCTTCACCGAACTGACCGCGAGAAAGAGGTGGGCAGCTATCTCTTCATTAGACAACCCCTCCGCCATAAGCTTTAACACATCTGCCTCTCTGGGCGTTAGGGCTTCAATAAGTTGGCCTTGTCCCCTTTCGACACGCATTTCAATGGCGGCGCGAATGTTCTTTACCATACTGTAATTGAGCGGTTCAAGGCCAGACTTTTCCAACAGGTTTATAAGGGGTAACCCCGCTTCTGTGAACGGGTTAGTCATTTGATTTTCGAGGGCTAGGTCTAAGGCCTTTTGCAATGTCTCAGCGCCCTTTGGTAAATTGCCAAAAGTGTTGTAGGCAATGGCCAGCACAACTAAGTCTTCTGTGAGCTCTCGATAATGCTTGTCGCTGGTTTCTCGTTCTACAATTTTCTCTAACATCTGAATCGCCGCACGGCCGTCGCCTTTTAGATGTTTATAGCGCACATCTAATCGGTCTGAGTATCTAAGCTTCAGTAAAAGATCTACGGCATTTAGGTTGCCCTGCATGAGCAATAGTTTTCCTTGTTCGAATGTCAGTTCATTGTGGCGATGGGCATAATGATTGCTCTTTAGTTCGCGTTGTGCATGCTCTAAGGCAAGGGTGGCTTTATCTAAGGCCCCCTCTATTCCCAATAATCTAGCCCTTAGCAAATGACATCTCAGTTTACGATCGGTTTTATCGATATAGGCCACTAAGTGCTCTGCCTCTTCTAGATAGTTAAATGCATCGCGATATTGGCCTCGGTCGCTGTAAATTGTCGCCAATTCGATATACATGTCGCACGTTACCGGGTAGCTTTTGTGCGCGTCAAACGAAAGAACCTCTTGATAAATTTTTAGCGCTTCATCGTACTTGAATCGCAACTGCTTTAACTTGCCAAAACTGATGGTCGACATAAGCCACATTAAAGTATGACCGCATTGGCGACTCACCATGCGCGCATCCATTAAGTAGTCATATGCCTCATCGTATTGCTCAGTACTCAGTTTTGCATACCCTAATACCCATAGTGCTGCACAGCGTAGCGCTTCATTGGATAGGGTGGCCTCTTTGAGCACAAAAGTTGCATGAACCATCGCCTCATCAAATTGATGCTGTATGGCGCAGTGAATGCCTTTAATTGAAGACAATTGCAAATTCAGCATATGCGACTCGGCGGAATCGGGATTTAAATGTTGAAGCATCGCACTTTCAGTTTGCTTCAAGCGATATTCTAAGTCTGCTGTTCGTCCTAGGTAAAAATCCGATGCGGCGATCATCATCCAAAGCCATGGCCTTTTGTCGAGCTCATGCCTGGGCAACTCGCTTAACCATCTCAAGCCAGCATCTGTGGCCCCTCTGTACAGAAGCGGCACAGGCCCAGACATCAGTATCCCCGCAGTAAAATCTATATTTCCCGCTTCTGTGGCATGCTTCAGAGCATCAAGCGCCATGGACTGGTTTAGGAAAAACTGACTCACCACCTGTTGCAAGTGTTGCACACTAAGCCCTTTTTTCAGGATTTCAGGCGACGCAAGCCACTTCTGAAGATGGGATTTAAGAAATGCCTCAAAGAGATGATGATACCGAAACCATTCCCGACTATCGCCCAATGTGACCATCATTAAATGCTTTTCTCTAAAGCCCTCGATACTCCCAGAAATTTGGTTGTAGCTATACTCATTATGAGTACCCAATATACGCCCTACTTCATTGACAAGCAGGTGGGCGAGATTTTTGTTGAACTGGGCGGGAATTGAGGTGAGCATTAAGATCGTCTTTTCTAGTTCTGTGAGGTTTTCGAAGATTACTTCTGTTAGATATGCCATAACGTGATCTTGGCTACCTACATAAGCTTGTTCTAGGTGTTCAACATCTATGGTTTCGCTCAAAGATCTTTCGCCATTTTGCATTGAAGCAATGGCAAGTCGAATGCCCGTAATCCAACCTTCAGTGCGCCTAGTTAGTTGTTCTAAGGGTAACTGTTCTGTATTCTTAAGATCGAGACCGAGTTCTAGTGCAAAAATGCGTTTTGTCTCCGATGGGCTTAACACAAGTTTATCGATGCCAACCTCAGTTAACCAACCCTTGCTCCGATATCTAGACAGAGGTAGCCTAGGGTATTCACGAGAACTCAATACCACGTGCAGCTGTGTAGGGCAATACGTAATGAGATCATCGATGGCCTGAAAAATTGCGCTATCCTTTATGTGATGAAAATCATCCACGACAACTACGAGCTGACGTATGGTTTCTGAGGCATCTAGTCGATCGATGCATGCGGTAACGATCCAGTCTATTGGAGGTTGATGGGGAGAAAGAATGCGTTCTATCACGTCGTCAAACAAGCCCTTTACACAAGTTGATAGGCTACTTAAAAGATAGTACATAAATCTGATGGGGTCATTATCTTCATGATCGAGGCTTAACCAACACACATCGATATCTGTGCTTTTAAGTTGCGTACACCATCCAGCAAGGGCTGTGGTCTTTCCATAGCCAGCACCTGCGGTTACCAATGAAAGCCTTCTTATAGATGCAAGGCCAAGGGTTTCTTCTATCCCTAGACGAGGCACATAATGCATATCTATTTCAGGTATATAGAGCTTGGTCGTTTTCATCAAAATTTCCTTTTTTAACCCTTATCGCTCTTTTTCAACCCGAGCGACAAACTCGAAGCGCTCATTGTTTGGACCATCGAAGAATATGATTTCTGCCGACCCAACTTGACGTGGCTGTGTATGTTCAACGCCCAGAGATGCTAGACGCGTCATTTGCTCTTTAAGGCTCTCAACTTTGAAGGCGATGTGTTCGATGGGACCCACTGTTCTTGGGGCATTCTCTTCTTTTCCGATTAATTCAACAACAGTCCCGCCCACTTCTAGAAATACTAACCGACTTTGGGGATAGCTGTAGTCCTTCAAAATTTTCGCCTCTAAAACGCTTAAATAAAAGTTGAGCGTCTTTTCCATATCGATTACTTTTATGCCAATATGACCAAACTTCATGTCGCACCCCTTATCTTTTGTCACCTTGTTTAATGTGCTTTTACCTTGCACTATTATACCACTAAAAATCTTGAATCACATTGGCATTGATGATAACTTAAGAATAGGCACTCACAAGGCATAGATGAATGTACCATAAAGGAGCAAGCAATGCTATATTTTATGAATGACTACTCAGAAGGTGCCCATGACAAAGTTCTTGAGGCGCTTGTAAAGACCAATCGAGAACAGCACGTGGGCTATGGCATGGATTCGATCACTCAAGATGCAATAAGCCTCATTAAGCATCACATACATACACCAACTGCGGATGTTCACCTCTTGGTGACAGGCACCCAGACGAACACTATTGCCATCGCGCATTTTCTACGCCCTTACGAGGCGGTCATAGCAACAGATGTTGGGCACATTTCCGTTCACGAGACAGGCGCCATCGAGGCAACTGGCCATAAAATAATTGAAATGTCCTCAGCAGATGGCTTAATGACTCCTGACATGATTGAGTCCGCAATTTTAAAACATGCAGATGAACACTGGGTTTTGCCGCGTCTGGTGTATATTTCTAACGCCACAGAGATGGGTACCATTTACACTAAAGACCAGCTCCAAGCGCTGCGCGCTTCCTGCGACAGACACGGCCTTTATCTCTATCTCGATGGTGCAAGGCTCGCCAATGCGCTCACCTGTCGTGATAACGACCTGTCCCTAGAAGACATTGCCCACCTTACAGATGCATTTACCCTTGGCGGCACAAAAAATGGCATCCTGTTTGGAGAGGCCCTCGTTGTCACCAACCCAACACTGAAAGAGCACCTGCGCTTTTCAATCAAGCAGCGAGGCGCGCTCCTGGCTAAGGGGCGGTTACTTGGTGTGCAGTTCAAGGCACTCTTCGAAGACGATCTGTATTTTCAACTTGCCCGACACACCAATGCCATGGCGGAGCTCTTAAAAAAAGGGATTATCGACCTCGGCTATTCACTGGTCGCAATCCCTTCAACGAACTTAATTTTTGTCGTGTTGCCAAATCGTGTACACAAAGCGCTTTCCAAGCATTGTTTATATGAGGCAGAGCACCCCTACGACGACAATCACATGACTGCAAGATTTGTGACTTCTTGGGCAACGCCTGAGGCAGATGTTCAAGCACTGCTGGAATTGCTACGCACTTTCAATTACTCAAAAAATTTATAAAGACTCTCACTGTAAGGCGGGTAGGCAATGCCCTTTTCTGTAATAATGGCCGTGATGAGGTTGTGTGGCGTGACATCAAACGAAGGATTATACGTCTTTATACCTTCTGGCGCCATGGGCTTTGTATACCAGTGATGTGTCAGTTCGGAACCTGGACGCAGTTCGATATGAATATCGTCACCCGTTGCGGTTTGAAGGTCTATGGTCGACAGTGGAGCGTGTACGTAAAAGGGAATACCGTAATGCTTGGCCAAGATCGCAACGCCCGAAGTGCCAATTTTATTTGCGGTATCGCCATTAGAAGCAACTCGATCGCAACCCACTAACACCGCCTGTACCCATCCGTTTTTCATCACTATCGATGCCATGTTATCTGCAATTACTGTAACGTCCACCCCTGCTTGGCCGAGCTCCCAAGCGGTGAGACGCGCACCTTGCAGTAGGGGTCTGGTTTCGTCAGCAAAGACATTAAATCCGTAACCCTGCTCATGGCCCAGATATATTGGCGCAAGGGCCGTTCCATATTTGGCGGTCGCAATGGTCCCCGCATTGCAGTGGGTTAACAACCCCATGCCAGGGCTAAGCAGAGATAGACTATTCCTACCAATGGCCTCACACACCGCCTCGTCTTCGTCGCGAATGCTGTGGGCCTCT
>CALFXQ010000097.1 GCA_937958285.1 uncultured Fusibacter sp.
AATTTTCACCACAGAAGCATAAGGGCCCTTTGGGCCCTTTTTTTAAACAAAGTTCGAGGTTTATATGAGGCGAAGAAAGATTAAAGGTGCTCTAGAGAGGTACCACGGCTATACGCAATATGCCATGCCGGAAGATGCAGGCTTAGCCACGGCAATAGCTGACTTTTATAGTGCGACAAACGCTTTTAAAGGACTAGAAATAGGCAGTGGCCGTGGAGACTTTTTAGTGGGCATGGCCAAGCAGCTGCCCCAAGGGCTTTTTCTTGGAGTAGAAATGAAAGAAGAGCTCTTAATGCGCACGGCGCATAAGCTAGAAAGCGAGAATATCCACAATGTAAAACTCCTTTTGGCAGATGTTATCACGTGCTTTGACCAAATGCCAGCGGAGATTTTCGATGCCATTTACCTGAATTTTTCGGATCCGTGGCCAAAAGACAGGCATGCAAAGCGCCGTCTCACACACAGCCGATTTTTAGAGGCGTACCGCCGTTTGCTAAAACCGTCGGGGGTCTTGGTAGTCAAAACCGACAACCCAAACCTCTTCAGATTTTCCCTCGATAGCTTAAGCGAGGCGAACTATGATATGATAGAAGTTGTAGAAGACTTAACGGCCTTGGCCGACCCATTAAACGTGGTGACCGAGTACGAGGCGAAGTTTTCGGCGATGGGGCATCCTATTTTTCGCATAGTTTCAAGGCCCAAGAGGGTCTAGGAGGGGCCGATGGGTCACTTTTTAAAGCGTGGTATCAACTCCGTTGTTTGGCTGCTTTTACTTGTGGGACTGGGCGTTTTTGTCTTTGTATTGAGGCGTGCTCAATTGTTTTGGTGGCTAGACCTTCAGACCTTTAGTACCCTTATGAAAGGGTTGCTATCACTGTATCTCTTTGGTATTGGTTTCTTTATTTTTTACGAGAATCCCAATCCCCATCGCACCTTGGCGTGGCTGCTGGTGCTTATGGCTTTTCCCATATTGGGGTTTATATTCTACCTCTCCTTTGGAAGAAGTTTTAGAAAGCGCAAGATATCTGAGACAAAGCGCCTATTTATGCGAAGTGCCCTCGATAAAAGGGCCGATGTACAGGCGGCCATGGTGCCAATTGTAGAGACCTTTAGCGCCCACCTAGTGAATGAACGCTTGGTGCATTTACTGCTGAACAATTCAAATTCTCCGTTTTTCTTGCACAACGAAATCGATATCTATCCAGATGGAGATGCCTTTTTTAACGCACTGCTCGCTGATATACGGCAGGCCAAGCATCATATTCACTTAGAGTACTATATTGTACGTCACGATCGCATTGGGCTCGAACTTCAAGAGGCACTTCTCGAGCGTCACAGAGCTGGGGTCGAGGTGCGCTTTATATACGATAGTGTGGGATGTTGGCGGCTGAGCAAGGCTTATATTGAGACATTTAAGCGTGGGGGCGTGGCGTGCTATGCGTTCCTGCCCATGGCGTTTCCAATATTCGGCCGAGAGCTCAATTATAGAAATCACAGAAAGCTCACCATTATCGACGGCAGCATTGGCTATATTGGCGGCAACAACATCGGCGATGAGTATCGGGGTATGAACCCAACTATGGGTTATTGGCGAGATACCCATCTGCGCATTTCTGGCGAGGCGGTAATGGGGTTACAACACCACTTTTTAATGGATTGGGCCTTTGTGAGTCACGAGCTGCTCGTGGAGCGCGAGTATTTGAACATTGCCGAGACTACAAAACAGTCGCTCGTGCAAATTGCAGCGTCGGGACCAGATACGGATTGGGAAATCATTGCACAGGCCTACTTTTCGATGATTGCCACTGCCAAGTGGCGCATTTGGATCAATACCCCTTATTTAGTGCCCGATGATAGCATTATGATGGGCTTAGAAACCGCCGCATTGTCGGGGGTAGACGTGCGCATTATTATACCAGAAAAGCCAGATCACTTATTGGTTTACTGGGCGACGCGCGCCAATTTGGAAAAACTCTTAAAGGCGGGCGTAAAAATATATCGGTACCAGAAGGGCTTTATTCATTCGAAGACCTTAATTGTCGATGCCTCAGTGGCCAGTGTAGGCACTGCAAACTTAGACTTTAGAAGCTTAGAGATCAACTTTGAAATCAATGCCTTTTTATATGGAGCTGACGAAATCACAAAGTTAAGCGAGGCTTTTGCCTTGGATTTAGAGGACTCTGTAGAAGTGGATTATCAGACGCATTGTGCGCGTTCTAAGGGGCAGAGAGTATTAGAGGCGCTTGGACGTTTAGTTTCGCCTTTACAATAAGCAATTGCGAGGAGGAGTTTAGATGGCACTGTATTTATTTGTCATTTTAGGGATTATTGCAATCGATCAAGTGGTGAAGTGGTGGGCGATTGTCATACTGAAAGAAATGGGCAGCTTGCCAATAATTCAGGGTGTTTTTCACTTGACCTATGTAGAGAATACTGGGGCTGCATTTAGCATTTTTTCAGGCAAGCAAGTGTTTTTGGTGATGATCACAAGTATTGCGATGACAATTATGTTGGTCTATTTGATGAAGTGGACCCAGAAGCCAGGAGATGCATGGGCAAAAATGGCCTTTGCCATGATGATCGGTGGCGGCATTGGGAATTTAATCGATCGCCTGCGCTTTGGTTTTGTGGTAGATATGTTCGATGCGCGGATTATCAATTTCGCCATTTTTAATGTGGCAGACAGCTTTGTAGTAGTGGGTGTAATCCTATTTGTAATCTCTGAAGTGTTCTTAAAGGCAAAAGCGTAAAAAAAATAAAAACGGTGCCACCCTCGAG
>CALFXQ010000098.1 GCA_937958285.1 uncultured Fusibacter sp.
CTCGTGCCACCCTTGTGCCACCCTCGAGGGTGGCACGAGGGTGGCTCGAGGGTGGCTCGAGGGTGGCTCGAGGCTAAATCCGCTTGGGATATTCTACAGAGGGTTCGTTTACATCGTGCAGTGGATACCACACTTGAGCAAAGAACGGATTAACCTTGGCAATCTCGTGGTAGTTCCAGCTTTTGCTTTCGCACACCGGACACCAATGGCCACCTTCTAGAATAAGTCTTGGACTCGCTTCAAAGGCATGCCCAAATGCACAGGACCACTGCAGCTTTGAGGACCAATCCCCTTTCTCCATATGCGTCGAATGCATTTTGCCCCCCCTAAAGGTGGCTGCCGAAATAACATCTTCTAACTCCAGTTCAGATTCGGGTTTAGTTGTATCGTAGCCACGGCTAATGGGAACCACTTGGTCCCATTGTTCAAAATGAACAAATTCACTGAGTTTCGGTATACGGGCCCAGTGATCCTTCGAAATAAAAAAGGGCGCAATAAATAATTGGTTGTCGTGCTTTAACCAGTAAAGGGGCCCTCTCGGTTTATACAGTTGTGGTTTAAAATTGGATTGAATCAGTTTACCCATCAACTTTTGCCCCCCTGGAAGCCGATTGAACACTTTACACAAAGGCACCACTAGCCCCAGGTTTTTGAGATACTGCTTATAAAAATAGGTTTTATCTTGAGTTCTAAAATTTAGAAACTGATTGAGCGTATCGCTATCTAAGTAATACTGACCGTGAAAATTGCGTAGAGCAAACCACTTTGAGTCAATCACGTGGCTTAAATCTTTAAAGCCCAGGGGTTCGAACATATCGCGAAACATTTGAATGCAACTGATTCGACAGTCTTTGCCACCGCCAATATTATAGATATGGCCCCAAAAGCTTTCGGGAAGCTCGCCGCAGCAATTGCGCATCAAAATCCCGGAGTCGTAATCTGTTACATATTCCAGCACATTGTCGAGACAATTGTGAAAGATAATGGGATCTTTAATTTTTGCCATTTTTTCGGATAAAATTCCCGTTTGCCGAAGGGAAACCCAATACTTAAGGCCCGATTCTATCAGCGCGCGCTCCGCTGCAATTTTTGAAACGGCATAATAGTCGTGCACACTGGGCTTTATGGGATCGCCAACTTGCCCCCAGTGAATGGGTGGCATGCGATCGCCAGTTTGAGCAATGGTCCCCACACTCACCAATTTGATTTGATCGGCATTGGATTGGGCTTTAATGGCCTTAATTATATGAAGCATGGAGCCATAGTTCACTTTCATTGCCATTTCTGGATGATCATCGGCCACTGGCGATACCAGCGCACCACAGTGAAGGATCACATCTGCACCGGTTACACACTTAAAAACATCGTCGTATACGGTTAAATCTCCATATACAATATCGATGCGACTGTTGTTGCGAAATGGTTTAATGCGCTTCTTCTCTTGGCGGTTTGGCCGAATAAGGATCACTATATCGTGGTTTGTACCAGTCAACAATGCCAGTAGTGTTGCCATGCCCATTGAACCCGCGGCACCTGTCAAGAAAACTCTTTTTTTCATCATAACTCCTTTGTTCGAGCCACCCTCGAGGGTGGCACGAGGGTGGCACGAGGGTGGCTCGAGGGTGGCACCTTTTCCCCCCTACCTCAGCAAATCGAAGATATCGTGGTCCATCAGCAGCTGTCTTTCGAAGGCGCTCACTAGGGCCTCCGGCGACATGCTGCGATTGGTGCGTACCCATTCAGTCAGCAGTGCAATGGCGATAGCCGCCCTGATTTCTATAAAGTAATTGTAGTGCTGGATTTCCACATGGGGGAATTCTGCCCTCAGAGTCTCAATCATTTTGAAAAAGGCCTGCTTGATGATATCCTCTCGCTTGGCATTGACCAAGAGCTCGATAGTCGAAAAGTTGAGATACCAATATTGCATAAAGGGCAGTAGGAAGGGGGCTTTATGCTGGGCCTTAAAATTGGAAAAAATACTCTTTTTCAGATAGCGGGCACACTCAGAGAATTCCAGATCGCATTGATAGCGCAGCACATCTTCGATGGTATCGAAGCACCGATAAAAGGTCGTTCTGCCGACCTTGGCCTCCTGCACAAGATCCGTGACTGTGATTTCGCCGAGGCTCTTGGTGCCCATGAGTCTTATCAATGCCGATACAAGCCATTCACTGGACTGCTGGGCCCGTTTATCTTGACTGATGTGATACATTGGAATGCCTCCTGTTCCAGATGTCTCGATTGAATTGACATCCCTATAAGTCCATTATATATTATAGCAGAAATGATACAAGTGTTCCGCAAAATATTATTTGCGATACATTTGATCGTCACTAAACCCACTATCTTCTTAATATCTAATGGACCAAGGAGGTTGCATTTACAATGGAAAAACTTTCAGCTTGGATTGTCAAGCACCGCATAAAACTGCTCGTGTTCTTTTTATTGGCACTTGTGGTGTCGGCAGTAACGAGCAGACTGGTAGTCACCAATTATGAAATGTCTGAGTATCTACCAGAAGAAATGGGTTCTGTGAAGGCCTTGGCCCTTACAGAAAAGCATTTTGGCCTGCCGTCTAATGTAAGGGTCATGGTGCCAACCGAAAGCCTCCAGGCCGCCAAGGCGCTGAAGGACCAGATTGCTGCGGTACCAGGGGTGGATCAAGTGCTTTGGCTAGACGATGTGGTCAGTCTTTACACACCTGTGTCGATGATGCCCACTGGGATTTTAGAAAGGTATTACCAGAACGAGCAGGCCCTGCTGTATGTCTACTTTGAAGAGAACGACTTCGCCCAAGACACGGGCAAGGCCCTCGAAGCCATTCGTGCCATTGTTGGACCCGAAAGCGCCATTTACGGCTCCGCCTCCAGCAGCCAGGAGGTCATTAAGGCCTCCAGCTCTCAGCTAGGAACAATGGGCACCATCTTGGTGCCGGTGATTCTCATCATCTTGCTACTGGCCACCACCTCTTGGATTGAGCCCTTCCTGTTTTTAGCGACCCTTTTGGCTGCAATCGCGCTAAACAATGGCACCAATTTCTTGCTGGGCGAGGTTTCCTTTATTACCAGAGGCATGGCTACAGCCCTACAGCTGGCCATTTCCATGGACTATGCCATCTTTCTGCTCCACCGTTTCAGCGAGGAGCGCGAAATGGGGCACGGGGTAGAGGATGCCATGAAGCACGCCCTCACCAAATCCTTTGGCGCCATTACCGCAAGCTCTGTCACCACCATCGTCGGCTTCCTGGCTCTCTTATTGATGCAGTTCAAGATTGGCACAGATATGGGTTTGGTCTTTGCAAAGGGCATCACCTTTAGCCTCTTGACCACCCTATTCCTACTGCCGGCCCTTACCATCCTCTGCGATAAATGGATTATTAAAACTCACCACAGAAGCTTTATCCCTTCCATGAAAGGCCTCGGAAAACTGGTTTATAAGCTTAGGCATGTCACCGTAGTAGCAGTCCTTTTGCTAATAGTGCCTGCCTTTTTGGGCCAGCAGGCCAACAGCTATATCTATGGCGGCTCGACCATTTCCGATGAGGTGGGCAGCCCCAGCTACCAGGCCCGTGTTGCCATAGAATCTGAGTTCGGCCCCTACAATCCCACCATCCTGCTGGTGCCAAAGGGCAATCCTGGCAAGGAGCTGAGCATGGTCAACGACCTAGAAGACTTAACGGCAGTAAAGCAAATTCAAAGCCTCAGCACTTTGGTAGACCCGAAAATCCCAACAGCCATGCTGCCTGCATCCGCCACCAAGGCCTTCGACAGCGGTGGCTACCATCGACTAATTGTCGTTTTAAACACCCCAGAAGAGAGCGATGCCACCTTCGAGGCCATCGACCAGGTAAAAGACATCGGCCAGCGCTACTATCCAGGCACCTATGCCTACGCCGGTGCCTCCGTTGGCCTAAGCGATATTAAGACAGTTGCCTCCAACGACAATCTCAAGGTAAGCCTGGTCGCCATTTTGGCAGTGGCAGCCATTATCCTTCTGACCTTCAAATCCCTCTCCCTTCCAATTCTCTTGGTACTTCCCATAGAAACAGCCGTCTTTTTAAACATGTCGGTGCCCTATTTCTCCGGCTATGCCCTGACCTTTGTGGGCATGCTGGTGGTGTCTTCCCTGCAGCTGGGCTCCACCATCGACTATGCCATCCTGCTCACCGGCAGATATCTGGAGCGTCGCACCGAGCTCGCACCAAAGGAATCCGCAATCTTGGCCATCGACGATGCCGGCGGATCTATCCTAACCTCAGGCGCAGTCCTAACCTTAGCGGGCTTTATAATTGCCAAAACCTCTGCAGTGGAAACCGTCAGCGAAATGGGCATCCTCATCGGCCGCGGCACCCTGCTAAGCGTCATCATGGTCTTTGCATTTTTACCTGCCCTGCTGGTAATCTTCGATGGCCTGATTCAAAGAACCACCGCCACCCCAAAATCTGACCAAAAAGCGAGGCACTAAAATGTCACCCAAAATACTGTGCAAACCCAATTTTTCTTCTAGAACCCCATTAAAAAAAGCCCTTGCAGTAGGGTTGGCCCTGTTGGTGGTTGTCTCCACAGCTTCTCCCGCCTTCGCCGCGATATCTTCCAGTCCACTAGAGAAGGACGAGACAGTCTATTTCCTGCTGAGCGGCACTGGGTCCCTTTCGGAGGCGACAGTGGTCAATGCCCTATCACCACAAAATGGCCTAGTCGAGGACTTCGGTGATTACACGGCAGTCAAAAACCTCAGCAATGCCAGCGAGATTCAATTTGCAGGTGAGCGCATTTTTGTGGCGCTACCATCAGATACTACCCAGCGCTTCTACTACGAAGGCCAGTTAAAGAAGGATGAGTATCCTTGGGACATTGTCATCGACTACCAGCTCGA
>CALFXQ010000099.1 GCA_937958285.1 uncultured Fusibacter sp.
TTCCCAAAAAGGGATCGTCTACACTAAACAGGATGACGACATCAGCGCGGACACCGAAAGTACTTCAGGAAATATTTTTTCTGGCAGAAGAAATATATGTTCCGCCCTTAACTGCCGTTCAGTTTTTGCGGAAGACCGCTGCTTTTTACCCGAAGTTTAACGAAGAAGAGTACTATCGCAATTTAAAGATATTTGATGTTGAGATAGGCGTGAGGATGGATAAGCTTTCCTATGGCCAGCAGAAAAAGGCCATGATAGCATTTGCCTTAGCCACGAATACCGTTCTACTTGTCATGGACGAACCGACAAATGGCCTGGATATCCCATCAAAAGTTCAATTCAGAAAGATCATAGCTTCATCGTTAACTGAAGAACGGATCATAATCATATCAACCCACCAGGTACGCGACCTGGACAACCTGATCGATGCGGTTATTGTAATTCACAACAAGGAGATCGTGCTAAGTGCAAAGGTCGACGAGATTAGCGAAAAGATAACATTTGCGTTGATAGAGGAGGAGGACGGACTCGACGTTTTATACCAGGAGGAAAGCATGAAGGGGCAATATGCTATTCTTGTTAATTCCGGGGATAACTCCGGCAAGGTCGACCTGGAGTTGTTATTCAATGCCATAACCAGTGTTTTGCGAATGTCCAAGCACCTCATTCATAAACATCAGCTCTGGAATTTCTTTAACTTCATGGCCGATTAGCTCTTGATACTTTCCAGTCGCTGCGACGATTTTAATTTTTCTGTGTTGTTCAATAGTGACAAAGCCAGCATGTCGCTCTAAGGCAGTATGATCGCGCATGTAAATCATACCCGGTTGATCTTGATAAAAGTTCGAGAGCTCAGTCAATACACTGGTGAGAAAGTCATCTAGCTTTTCTTGCTGAAAAAGCATACTCGAAGCTTGAATAATGCGTTCGAGGCCCTTTTTATGCCTCTGTAATCGCTGCAAGTCTCTAAAGTTTCTCAGTGCTGTATAAAGAGTGGTGTGCATCCGTTTAACAGTAAGTTCTGTCTTTAGGCGATAGTCGTTGATGTCGTATTGCTTAATCACTTCTTCTTCTGGAGCTTCTCCAGGCTGACCGGTACGCAAGACGATGCGGGTCATGTCGTTTTTTAGCACCTCGCGAAGATATACCACCACATCTAGACCTGAATGATGGCTTTCCATCACTACATCGAGAAACAAGATTGCAGTGTCTGGATGGTCGACTAATAACTTTTTCGCCTCTTCTCCAGTATATGCATGAATAAACTCCAATTTTTTACCTTCAAAACTGAAATCCTTTAAAATCATCTTAGTAATCATGTGTACTTCGCGATCGTCATCTGCGATCATCAATTTATAGGTCCCTAAGTTTAAGACCTTTTTCTCGATTTCTTTGTCGTCTTTTAAAAAGTCTAACTGTATATGATCGAGGTTTAAATCACTGTGCATAACATTTTCTCCTTAAGATTATCATTTACATTTTAGAGTTTACATTTTAGGTACAGTAATCACAAACTTTGTGCCAATACCCTTTTCAGTTTCTAAAGTTATGCTACCTCTCAATATTCCCGTTACTAAATTATAAATGATATTAAGTCCCAATCCGCTTCCGCCTGTACCCCGACTTGTTGTGTAAAATGGATCGAATACGTGGTCACGATGTACTTCGTCGATACCACTACCGTTATCAGAGAATTCAACAATTAACGAATTGTCACTTTCTATAACTACGATGCTTATAATACCCTCTTTCTGATTGATAAATGCATGAGTTAAAGCATTCATGATTAAATTTGTAAAAATCTGCGACCACACGCCAGGATAAGAGTTGATGGTGATGGACTCACGGCATGCAACAGTAAAAGTATGATTGGTGTGTTTATACTCATGCTTTAAACTTGTGATAACCATGCCAATATATGCTTCAAAATCAAAGTATTCAAGAACCTCTGAACTCTGACTTACTGCTATCTCTTTAAAGCTCTTGATTAGTGAAGCAGCCCTAGTGAGATTCGTATTGAGTATAGCCGTGCTCTCTTCCATATTGTCGATGTATTTTAACAAGTCTTGCTTTGTCATTTGATTGTTGACAAGAAGCGCTTTTACATGGGCGTTCGCCTCTTCCATAAAGCTTGCTGCCGTTACAGATACTCCTAAGGGCGTGTTGACCTCATGTGATATTCCAGAAACTAAACTGCCTAGTGAGGCCAGCTTTTCTCTGTCCACCAATTCTTTCATCGTGCGTTCAAGTTCTGTTGTACGTTCGGCAATAGCTGCTTCTAAAAGTGATTTTTCGCGATGATGCATTACGTCTAACTGTTCGAGATTACTCTTGATTTGAGAAGACATGCGATTAAATGCCGTTATCAACTCATGGGTTTCAAACAGGGAGTGCTTACTGAGAGGTATGTCATTTCCAAGATGCCCCTCCGATATATCTACCGCTGCCTTTGCAACCGATATGATTGGATTTGCAAAGCGTCCAATCATGAGTAAACTCCCAATAGTACCCACAATCATAACAGTGAACATCACGAATATCGACAGTATCAAGTTGTTCTTAACGGTGTCCATAATATCGGCTTCTGGTATTGCCGCGATAATTTTCCACCCCAAATTCAAGCGCGCATCCACTTCTTTCCCAAGTAAATAGTATGATTGGTCTCCTAGCTTCACACGCACTACATCGTCGAAATGGTTCATTGACTTTCTCAGATGTTTTGCACTATCAGAAATGACGATATCTTCACTTTCGATTGCCAAAAGCGGTTCTGCCGACGAAGGGTCTCCCTCACGGGCTTTTAGTGTTTGTGATTTCCCAGATTGTGCAACGAGTTTCCAATCTCTGTCGACAATATATATAAGACCAGTGCCTTTTGTCTTGTCGTTTGCCAAGAATTGATTGATGCCATTTAACTTAACATCGAGCTCTGCAACGCCCTTAAAAACACCAACTTTATCGATTATTGGCGCAATTGTACTAATTGTCGATTCGTTTTTCTCGTCGACATTGATATAAATTGGCGACCACTGGATTACCGGATTGTTTTTAACGGGCTTGTACCATGGCCTTTCACCTGGATTATAGCCCTCATAGCTTGCAATTTGATCGGTCTTCTCATCTTCGCCTGCATAAATGTTGAGTTTAAAAGCTGTAGTCTCGTCTTGGCGCATAAGGGAATATGTACCATCGTCGTTAAGTCGATATCCCATATACCGCTTTTGTTCATCGCCGTAGCTGGCAACGCTAATTTGTGGCAGGTGAAGCTTTTGTGCCTTTAAGAAATTAAGGGTAAAGTCTTTATTTCGCTCGATTGCATTTGGGTCTGATGTCTCAAATTCCGCTATCGAACTTGCATAAATAGCACTTAACCGATGTGGTTCACCTATAAATGAATTGATTTTTTCGTTTGTAAGTTCACTGAGCGCACTAATTACTCTATAGCCATGCTGAACAGCTAAAAATTGGTAATTTGAGTACCACAAATAAATCACAGCACTGGCCATAATAATAAGCATCGAGATAATAGGAATGATCATTGCAGTCTTTAAAGAAAGTCTATTGCGCATTATGCCCTCCAAGTGCCTTCTATTGTCATATTCATACCAAATATCCAGTGGATTACTCAAGATTATCTAAAAAACATCCTTGTTATGTGAAGAATCTTAATTGTCAATCTATAGCAAATATCGGGCATATTTGTTACAATGAGATATCGTTTAATATTACTACGTTTTAATAATGGAGGTTTCGAATGGGCCTATTTAAGCAATTTATCGAAGTTATCGAATGGCAAGAAACGCGAAGCGATCGTATGGTTTATCAATTTCCAGTTCATAAAAACGAAATCAAAATGGGTGCGCAGTTGACTGTAAGAGAAGGTCAAGTGGCAATATTTGTAAACGAAGGCCAGATTGCAGACGTCTACGAACCGGGTCGTTATCAACTTACAACTCAAAATATGCCCGTCTTAACAATGCTTAAATCTTGGCCCTACGGTTTTACGTCTCCATTTAAAGCCGAAGTCTATTTTGTAAACACTACACAGTTTCTAGATCAAAAATGGGGTACAACTAACCCTATTATGATGAGAGATCCTGAATTTGGCATCATTCGATTGAGAGGCTTCGGCACATTTGCATACCGAGTAACCGATGCTGTAACATTCATGAAAGAGGTCTTTGGAAGTAATCGCTTTGCAGATACAGAAATGATTACACCCCAGCTCAAGGCTCAAATACTAAGCACGATAACCGACCTCCTTGCGGAAATGAAAATTCCTGCATTAGATTTGGCTACACAATACGACGAAATTGCCGAAGCGGCGATTAAAAAAATTGCAAGTCAGTTTGCCGTTTATGGTCTGTCGCTGACATCCCTTGTTATACAAAATCTCTCTCTGCCCGAGGAAGTTGAAAAGGCGATGGATAAGCGCACGCAAATGGGCGTGCTCGGCGACATAGGTAAATACACCCAGTTTCAAACCGCCGAGGCCATTAGAGATGCAGCGCAAAACACAGGCGGTGGCGTGGCTGGCCTAGGTGCTGCCATGGGGGCATCTGCTGCAATGGCTTCTGCCATGCAACAAGCAAATAACCAGTCTCAGGCACAAATGCAATCACAGGGCACTTCTAATCAACAGGCCAATGCAGGCGCAACTAACTTTTGCTCCGATTGTGGTCGTTCAAACTCTGCAGGTTCAAATTTCTGCGCTGGTTGCGGGAAGCGATTAGCACCTCCAAGCTGCCCAAAATGTCAGGCTCAAAATCCTGCGGGTTCTAAATTTTGCCAAAACTGCGGTCAGGCGTTATAGCGATGTCAGATTATGTAGAGAACACGACAAGTAGCGATCCTCAAGTTGTAGATGCTCAAGCGTACAAGTGTCCCAGTTGTGGCGGCCCAATGGCCTTTGAGCCCACTAAAACCTTGTTAAAATGCGAATACTGCGATTTTGAAAAAGAGCTTTCGCCAGAAGGCGAACTCACGCGCTACGATTTCTTTTCCTTTGAGTCAGCGGGCGATCATGTATGGGGCCCTTCAATTAGGGCGATCCACTGCAAAAGTTGTGGTGCACATACGCATTTGAGCGATAAAGACGTTTCGACAACTTGCCCCTTTTGTGGCTCGCAACACGTTGAACAAGAAGGCCAAACCGAAGGAATTCGCCCTCACGCAGTTATTCCATTTAAACTAGCGCGAAAAGATGCCTACGACCGATTCGAGAAATGGATCAAAAAGCGTTTTTTTGCTAAGAAAGCCGTAAAAAGTGTACGTGATGAAGAACGCCTCAAGGGTGTCTACATCCCCTACTGGCATTTTAACGTTGACTCCTCGAGCCATTACCACTGTCAGATTGGTTATAACTATACAGTCACCGTGACACGCCATGTAATGGAAAATGGCAAAAGTGTTGCAAAACAAGTACAAGAAACCAGAGTTCGCTGGGAAAGCAAGGTTGGCCTTATCGATGTGGATTTTGCCGACTTACTTTCTAATGCCAGCGAGCAGTTTAACAGCGCTAAAATAAATGCTCTAGAGCCTTTCGATTTTAGAGAAGCAAAACCCTACGATTCTGGTTTTCTTTCCGGTTTTGTCGCTGAAAGATATAGCGTCAGCTTGAATGAGGGTTTCGAACGCTTAAAACCCACAATACATTCAGAAATTGTTGACGCCATAAGAAGAAAGCATCATGGAGACCATATTCGAGGCGCTCAGTTAAATACCCAATACAACAAGGTAGATTTCCAACATGTGCTCTTGCCCATTTGGTTGTCTTCATATTTGTTCAATGGGAAGACCTATCAATTTGGTATTAATGGTCAGACTGGCGAAGTTCAAGGTACTTATCCTCTGGACTGGGTAAGGGTTATGCTCGTCGTGTTTGGCATTGCACTTCTCATTGCCCTCTACTTTATCTACCAGGAGTCCACTGGAGGCTACGATTCGCTCGTACCACTCTTAAATACATTCGCGTAATTGCGATTCCCATCCCGTATCAGACTAGCAAAAAAACGTATCAATACATCGATAGGTTTTTCGTTGTTTTATTGGGTATTTATAGTGTGTATCGTGGCTGAATCCCCTGCTATTTTGATGTTGTTAAAGACATATATG
>CALFXQ010000100.1 GCA_937958285.1 uncultured Fusibacter sp.
TGGCCTTTGGTATGTTTTCTTAAAAGAAGAAACACCAGACCTTCCCTTTGCAAGCTATCAGGTTATCGGTTCGAAGAGCGGTTGGACATTACAAGCCAATGCGATTGCCTACGCGCCTGCTACACTCAGTAAATACCACTGGAAGATTATATTCGATGGGCAGATAATATTGGAGAATGATCAATCTGAATTTTCCTTTAAACCCGATTTACCAGGTGACTACCAAATTATCCTCACTGTTACCGATAGCTATCAGCAAGTCTCTTCTCCCTTTATCAATATCTTAAACTTCAACGGCTCCTTTATAGAAAATGCATCCACGCCAAAAGATCCCAACAGTGGCGATAGCGGTGGCGATGAAGACTTGCTAGGTGGTCTTGAGCCCTCTGTGAATTCAGGAGATGTTATAGATGATACTGTCAACTTCCACACTTCGCCAAATAGTAAGCGACTCTATCTTCCAAAAGACAAAAGATATGGATTAGTTAAAGAAAATGGCATCTTTGTATCAAAGGGCGATGTGCTCAATATTTGGCTTAAGACCTCGAATCAAGAGAATATTACATTGCTCTTGGTCGGCCTAAAAGATGGAAAAAAAGTGTATGAACAAGAGTGGCAATTTAAACCGACCACTGCGGGCTTTGAGAAAGTCACCCACACTTTTGACACACATGGACTAGACAGTATTGAACTATATGGGCAATCGTTAAATGAGTATATTTGGTTTGATGCCTATTCAATCGAAACCATCAAGTAAAGCATTGTTCGTGAATCAACCTCAATCATAGAGAAAAGGGAAAAACCTTAGTCGGTTTTTCCCTTTTTATGTTTATATCCTAAAAGCTTTAATTGCGTAGGCCGTTGAGGTTTATTGCCCAGCAGGGTGGTTTTTGTCGATTTGTTTGGCAAAAGCCATCGCCCGTTCTTGAACGCCAGAAAGTTTCTCGATGCTACCAGGCGAATTGGCAATAGCCGTCAAAAACGCATGCTGCGGCAAATAAAAACCTTTGTTTATATTAAGGGCACCAATAAGCTGACATGCCACAGAATCACAGCCTGAGTTACCCGATACAATCACACCGTACATCGCTTTGTCTTTTAAGCTAATCCTTCTATAAAGAACTGTGAGTCGATTGATAAGCGCGGCATGCATCGCAGAAAGTGAATCGTTGTAGTTGGGAGACACCCACACAATGACATCCGATTCTTCGATGGCTGGCAAGATTTCCATCGTCATCTGTCCACCATAGTAACAACTTCTACTTTGTGCATAATGCACACATGTTTTAAATGCACACCCCTTGCAATCAGTAATTGTTCCATTTTGCAGGCCCATGCGCTGTATGGTCCAACCTTGGAGATGTGTTTCCACCATTTCCCACAACCTTAAGGTGTTACTCACATGATAATGTGAGGCATGAAGCACCAAGATTTTTCTTGTAGCCTTACTAAAAGTCAATGGGCCACGCTGCGACCACTCTTCTAGGTAGACGCTAAAGCGGTGTTGTACAACATCATCCATCGGCAACTTTAAATGTTTCTGCCAAGTCTTTAGATTTTCAAATTCTGGTAAAACTTCGAAAAGACTCTGACCTGGAAAGAAAGCACCCTTCTGATTGAGTATAAATGTCATTTGCTGTGCATAGCGTTTTGTGAACCAATAGTGTTCCGAAAACACGATTAGTCCACATTTTTTAAAGGGCACATGTTTCATTTTACTGATTGCTTGAAGCGCATTAGAAATGTATAGATCTTGACCCAACCAATCGAGTTCTGACATGATTAACAAGCCATATTCCTCGCTGTCGGCAATTTGACTTAAGTCTGAAACGGCTTTATACCCATGGGTTGAAAGGGCTTTTTCTAAAAGCGCCTTCATGATAGGCGTCTGCTGTGGGTTATAGAGAATGTAATGTTGCATAGTCTCTCTCCATCGTCGTAAGGGTGTTTTTTAACCACGTTACGAGAGTAGGATGTGATGGCAGTGATTCCATCAAAGGGTTTTGATCGAAAATATTGAGGCAACCCAAAAATTGCCTATGCCATGGCACCGTTGAATAATGCCAGTAGCCCTCAATACATGCTTTTATTGAATACGCTGCCGAACTCACAGCTGGCGCAATATATGGCTTAAAGCCTAGGGCACGCACTTCGATATTGGCTTGTACTGTTAATTCCCTTAAGCGCTCACTAAGGGCTTCGTCAAATTGATCGCCAATATCGTTTACAACAATAAGGTCTTTGCCATGTGGGCCGTATACGCGACCTGAGTTCTCGAATGTCTCACACCCGATATTACGTGCGTAATACATTGCCCTTGCATTCATAACGCCCAGTCCGAATCCTTTGATGCGAATGGATGCATGATCTTGTTGACCATAATGCTCTAGTGCATCTCGAGCCACTTGGCACAAAAGATCAACGGGATCTGAGACAATCGCATAAAGACCTTGGAAGTTCTGGCCAACACCTTCTTTTACAAAATTTCTTACGAGTTGTGCATTCGATTCAAACTGAATCATCCGCATATCTTGAACCTGCTCACCTACTGCTGGGACAGATTTGGATGCGGTGAAAATCACCATATCTGCTTTGAATAAATCGTGTTGATCCGTTGCTCGAACTGGTATGCTTGCAGTAAATGGCCCTAATATCTGATTGAGCTCTAGGATATAGCGACTTAGCCGATTGGGATCCAAATCAAATAGCTTAATTTCTTTTATGGCATCTGAGCCCATGATGCAAAGGGCTTGAGCAAGGGTCCCACCCACATCGCCAAGTCCTACAATTGAGAGCGTCCACTTTGAAGGGCGTGATTGAAACCAGGTAACACTTGAATCATCTAAGTTAGGCACTGTTATAACGGGTAATATGGGCGTAAAGTTCATTTTGCGTCTCCGTGATATAATGGTTGAATGCGCTCTAGTAGCCCAATATCCGCGGCTATAAGTTCCGATGGCTTTGCATGTGGTTCGAAAAAGAGGGTTGACCCTTTTTCTGGATGTCGTGGTGAGACCAGCACATCTGACAATGTGGACATGGTTAAATTGCGACCATGTTGTGAGAGGTAGGCATCTTCTAGTGCTTTGAGAAGTTCGTGGGCATTTTCGAGACAAACTCGCGAAAATTCCGCAACGAGTCTTTCTGAAACGCCCTTTATATGTTTGGGATAAACATAAGGTAAAATTAAGTTAAGAGAAGGTATACTGCCGCTTAAGAGCGCATCGGAGATACTGTTTAGCTCTGCCCAGTCTTGTACGTCTATTGCGTCACCACCTAACATAGGATAAAGGTGACTTTCGTTAAACCACATGCGAATACGCGGGATAAAATAAGCAGCGCGTACGGGTATGCCTTCCATTTCTAGCCATGCCTTGCCGCGTCCAGAGAGAATGGCCACGGCTAAGGTTTTAATCGGTATTTGATACTTGTCGAAATAATGGCGAATGGCCTTAAAGCGATGGCCTTTGTCGAATAGGTCATCGACGAGTATTACAGGGCGATTAAAGGATTTGATTGTTCGGGCTTGAATCTCCAAACTAAGGTAATTGGGATAAGCCATTACTCGATAACCATCGCCCTTGCGGTTGTAATAACGCTCGGTGTGCAAAGACTTTGTGACAGTATTTGGAACAATCCACCGCTTAAAGACCTCGCCGTATGGTACAAGCATTGCGCTTCCCAGCTTTCTAGGGATATTTGGCACTGTTGAAACTTTGTTTTCTTCGCATATAATGCGAATCAAATGCTCGTAAATCATGGTGCGATCAAAAGAGAGTACCAAATTTCCAGGATAAAAGTTGCAAAGCACCTCACAAAGCCTTATCCGCGCATTTTCTATCGCCTGTTCCATGCGTGGTGTATTGCGATATGGGGATTTAATCATGGATTTTAAGTCGAGGTTCAGGGTGACGGGCGAGATCATACTCACCACATGAATGGATTCGTTTTTGGGGTCTTGCACTTGTACAAAGCCATTTTTGACAATTGAATCCACCACACGTCGATCTTCTAGTCCAAATGTATTGCGATAAACGGCATAGCTATAGTCTTTAGCGATGCAGTAACACAGCGTTTCAGTCAAGAGACTTTGCTCAATTTTATTAATCACCGATAGTGGATTTGCCACAATTGCATCGATTACCAGAATTCTCCCACTCGCATGTTCGCGAATATAATCTGTTAAGTACTGAGAATTGAATTCCGAGTAGATATCGCCGCTGCGCAGCCAGTGAAAAAATGTTAGCCCCTCAATGCGGTTATCAAATTGTAAATTTCTGATAACGAGTACCCTAGTAGCCTGCATATAACGCTTAAGTTTTAAAAGTTCTCTGAGGGCGTGTTTCTCGTAAGTGAGGGCAATAGCAATTTCATCTAATAATTCGTTAGTAAGCTGTTCGTGGACCTCGACAGTCACTGCTTGAACGGTCATGGTATCTTTAAACTGCGGTTCTCTTCTGTAGAGATTTTTCTCGTATATATACTTTTGCACTAACGACTCTGTTAAGTCTGTAATATCTCGGTTTTCGTCGACATAAGTGCGTATTTGAGTGGAACTAATGGTTTCGATGGAGGCATCGAGCGTCATACGCACCACATCTGCACTAAATTCACCGATGACTTGTTCGAGTAGCGCCTCGTCTTTAACATTTCCAAGTCCTTGTGCACGCTCAAATACGAGATGATTGGTATTGAGGAGCTCACTTCGAGATGGTTCTATTTGATAAGCAGATGCATGGGTTAATACGTCTGATCCGACCACTAAATAGACGGGTTGTGTTGGAAATAAAGATTTTAGAAAAACAAGATCTTCTCTGTTGGCGATATTGACAATACAACGGCGCGGGAAAATATAGAGGTCAAACTCATCGGCGATAGACATCTTTATAATATCTCGTCTAACGCCATTCGGTTGGGTGCGTTTTGACCAACTAAACTCGTCTACCGCCAAATACACCTCGTAACCCAAATCCCTAATCGCACATGCACTAGCCTTGTGGGCCAACGAAAATGGATCGAAGGCCCCAGGAAAAAATGCAACCTTTTTGGGAACTGAAATGCCCAAGTCTAGGCCTTGTGCACTTGCATCTCTCAAAAACCTGTAAATATGATTGAAGGCCGTCGCACTGTTTAGGTAGCTCAGTGCATTTCTAGAATCTTGATTTGTAACGAGACTCAACACTTTCTTGGCGACTATTTGGTAGAGCGATTCTCTACCCGTTAATGAGATCTTAGTATTTCCAAAAATTTTGACACCTAATTGAAAGAATGCCTCGCAGTTCACCTGGTTATCGTAATGTACTAAGCCATTTAGTAAAATTGACAACATCTGTTTAATTGCATGCTGTCTACGTACTGTTGTGCTTAAAGAATCTTCGATGCATGCTGCAGCTGTGGCAAGGACTAGTATACAAATCTGGCTATTGGCGGACTTGATTTTATAATTTAAATCCGTCAGGATTTCATCGTGCTCTTGTGGCTGTAAGGTATTTATCAACTTACCTAAATATGGTGGTATGTATTTTGTAAATTGATAGCCCTCGATCTCTAAGGCTCTCAACAGCTCGATGACAATATCATTTCGCTGTTCATTGGCGATAAGAGGAAAGATTTCTACGAGTGCAAGACCCGCCTTCTCACGAACGTCTTGATAAGCGCTCACTTTTAATAGATTCGAGAAGTGCATTGCCACATAAAATGCATCCACGCGCTGTTGCCAGATTAGCTCAATTAACATGTCGATTTGAAGCCTTTTGACAATTGCTGGTGTGGCGGTTTTTAGGTTGGATAAATACAACAGACTAGGGTCTTCTGTGGCCAAGTGCAATAAAGCCATATCTACGTTGCCAATGTAGTTTTTCAAG
>CALFXQ010000101.1 GCA_937958285.1 uncultured Fusibacter sp.
ATCACCACAACTTGCTCTGATTCTGATATAATATAACCCTTACCTTGTATATGCCCTTTTTTCATTAAATTTGCAATATGAACCGCTACTGAGCTTCTCTCGATACCCAGTTGATTGGCGAGATCCTTTTGCATAATCATGGGGTCGTCACGCAAAATCGCCAGTATTTCTCTCTCGCGTTCTGTCATTTGAGCTCCTATCGCGAGACGTTGCACGGGCAACACCTCTTATAAACAATTGTTTGTTGTGTAATCACTTGTTTATTATATCCTCGTTTTTCAAATAAGTCAATACCCTTCAAGGGTCTCTACATAAAAAAGGAGTCTAGCATGACATTTTATAAACTCGGCATTTCCCACCCTTTAGTGCACGCGCTAGAGGCACAGCACATTAGCGAGCCCACACCCATTCAAAAGCTTGCCATCCCTCATATCTTAAAGGGCGACGACCTTTTGGCTGAAGCGCAAACCGGAACCGGAAAGACATTGGCCTTCCTACTGCCTATCTTTCAGCGCATCGATGCCAATAGTCAAGAGCTTCAGGTGTTAATTATCACGCCTACTAGAGAGCTTGCGATCCAGATTACCTCAGTTGCTAAGACGCTGATGCTAGAAAAGCCACTGCATGTGCTTGCAGCCTATGGCGGTCAAGATGTTCATGCGCAAATGCATCGCCTTCAAGGCACTGTTCATTTAGTGATTGGCACACCAGGACGCATCTTGGATCACATGCGCCGCGGCACCCTCGACCCCAGCAATATCCAGACACTTGTAGTCGACGAAGCAGATCAACTCTTTCACATTGGCTTTAAAGAAGAGCTAAAGGCCATTCTAAAAGCGCTGCCAAAAAAGCGCCAAACCCTGTGTTTTTCTGCCACCCTCAGCCAATCTGTAGATGGATTTAAACACAAATACCTTAACGATCCCAAATTGGTGACTGCACCGCGTCAGCAAATTGTAGTTGACGGCATAGAAGAAATTGTAATCGAGACCTCCAGCCGAAAAAAGCACGAGGATTTTATAAAGCTTCTCA
The DNA here is from genome assembly GCA_937958285.1 of uncultured Fusibacter sp. Lineage (GTDB taxonomy): Bacteria > Bacillota > Clostridia > Peptostreptococcales > Acidaminobacteraceae > QQWI01. The sequence continues at coordinate 1,033 of CALFXQ010000101.1, forward strand.
CCATGGATCCCCCTTACAAAGCGATTATCTTTACGCGGTCGCGTAGAGGCGCAGACGCACTGCACGGCGAGCTGTTCACATCCCTCCCTAGTCACCTTAGTGGCAAAGGCGCCGTAGAGGTCTTGCACGGTGGCCTAAGCCAATCGAAGCGCGAGTGGGTCATGCAGCAATTCAGACAAGACAAAATACACCTCTTGGTTGCAACGGATGTGGCGGCCAGGGGTTTAGATATCTCCTCGGTTACCCATGTATACAATTACAATTTGCCAGATGATGCAGAGAACTACGTGCATCGCATTGGGCGCACAGGGCGTGCAGGTCAAACTGGCACAGCATATACCCTTTACACACAAAAGGACGACCAGCGCTTAAAGGCAATCGAAGCCTTTATAGGAAAAGCACTTCCAAAGACAACCGTCGATAAACACTTTCAAAACCGAAAATAAAAAGGCCCAGTGGTCGTAACACCTTATAGGTGTGTACGCGCCACTGGGTTTTCGTTTTGAATGGCAAAATGCCTTTTAAACTGTAATGGAGTCTGTTGGTACTGGGCCTTAAACTGTTCAATAAAGTAGCT
>CALFXQ010000102.1 GCA_937958285.1 uncultured Fusibacter sp.
CAAACTCTCTAATTTTTAATAATTAGAATGTCTACTTTGGAGGCATCATATCACACACACGCGGCTTCTTTTTTTATATTGCTATTGGCTTATCCCGTTGAGGTATAGGTTCTTATGCCGAACCTAAAAAATAAGTGCGCGCCCACAACCAAACACCCTGTCCAGATGGGGCTAAAGAAGACCATTGTGGGCACCGATAGCGAAAGAGCGGTATCTGGTCGTCCAAGCACCATTAGAATAGGGTAGTAACTGCACATTGCAATGGGAACCATAAATGTGAAAAATCGCATAAGCCACTTGTCGTAAATGCTCATTGGCAGCTGTCCGGCCTGGATGCCGCCATAAACAAAGGCATTCATCACTTCGAGGCTATCTTGCGCCCAAAAGGACAAGGTCGCCTGCACCATTAGTAGGCTAAAGAACAACATGCCACTGGAGATCAGGCCAATTGTAATGGCTAGCCATTGCCACCAGGTATCTATTTGCAAGTGAATCACTGCGTAAATAAAGGGCAGTAGTCCCTGCAAAAAACGACCTATGTTAGCTGTGCGAAATTCCCAACCCAAAACTTGCAGTACAATGCTTCTAGGTCTCACCAAAATGCGATCCAGTTGGCCTAATCGAACAATGCGACCAAAGGTATCAAAGCCTCGGGCGAACATTTCGACTAGGGCAAAGCTCATGTGAATAAGCCCATAGAGCAGACAGATTTCTACAATTGACCACCCATCGATGGCCTTAAACCGACTAAACACAAGCCATATGCCCACCACATCGATAAACGAAGACATAAAGGTCAAGAGTACACTCATAAAAAAGCTCATGGGATATTGCATTTGACTGGCAATTCTAGAGCCTACTAGCTTAAAATAAAGGGAAAGTGTTTGCATCTTAACCCCCTTGAATAACAGCGCGCTTAAGGCGAGACTCTAACCATAGATCGTTAATGGCGACAATTGCCAATAGCCATACACACTGAAACAAAATGGCCATAAGTGCATCTATGCCCGCCAAATGCCCAGAAAACACACGGGCAGGCATATCCATAATACCCACAAAAGGCATTGCCTTAATGAACCCTTGCATCACATCTGGAAACAAGGGCATCGGCATAATTAATCCGCCAAATAAAAAGACGACCACTGGCATTAAACGCACTAACCCATCATCCGACATCAGTGCCACAACGGCGATATTGATGAAATTGTTAATCGCGCCAGCCAACAACCATGCCACCGCCAAGCACAAAACCATGGTAGTGGCCCAAGTTGCCGTTTCCATAACAGACATGCCCTCAATGCTTGGCCATGTCAACCTCAGCGGTTTGGGCAATAGCGATGCAATAAGCATAATGGGCAATCCACGCATTAAAGGAATCACACCTCTAAAGGAAAGTGACCGCATATACCACATCAGACTAAGCCGCACCGGGCGCACCATCTCGTAGGCTAAAGTACCGTCTTTGACCATAGCTGATATCAGGGGATCTGGGCCCCAGGCGATAAAAGTCAAAAGCATTTGGGTAAACCACACATAAGTTACCGTTTGTTCTAGAGACATTGCCTGAAGCGGCTGTGCCTTAAAGAGGGCAATCATCAAAGAGACGCGAATAAACCCAAATACACCTTGGGTGAAGACACCAGCCCAGGCCTGTGCGCGATACTGAAGGACAATGCGCGCCTGAATCTTTAAGTTGCTCAAGTAGGGACTAATCCACATAGCGCTCACCAGTATACTGAGCATATAGGCGATGGACAATCTCCTCTATAGGTGGATTTTCTATCAGTAAATCTCGAATATGGATGCCTTCACTAATGTGCTTAATCAGTTCATGAGGTGCAAATCCCTCAGGATCAAATTCCAACACCAACTTATCTTGTTGAATCTCATCGTGTAGCAGCACAACCCCTGCAGCAGATAATCGTTGGTCCACTTCGAACTGCAAATTGCCAGAATACTCTAAAGTTAATCTTCTTTTGTTATGTACGCGCTTTCGAAGGGTATCTAATGAACCATCGAAGGCCAAGTGCCCTTGGTCAATCACCATCACGCGCTGACATAGGGCTTCTATATCATCCATGTCGTGAGTGGTTAAGAGAACTGTTGTTCCGTATTCTCGGTTTAGGGTCTTAATAAAGCTTCTTACGATGCGCTTTGATGTCGCATCTAAGCCAATTGTAGGCTCATCGAGAAAGAGAATCTCGGGGCGATGAAGCAAGGAGGCTACAAGCTCAGCGCGCATTCTCTGACCAAGAGAAAGTTGTCTGACGGGTTGGTGTAAATAATCGCCAATGCCCATGCCAGAAATCAACCACTCCCACTGTACCCGGTAAATATCATCTGGTACCCGGTAGATTGCACGGAGCAACTCAAATGAATCCGAGAGGGGTAGGTCCCACCAAAGTTGTGACTTCTGGCCAAACACCACGCCTATGGTGGCAACATGCGCCTGACGCTGTTCCCACGGCACACGTCCATTAACAACGACAGTGCCCGAATCGGGAACCAAAATTCCCGTAAGTGCTTTAATTGTGGTGGACTTTCCAGCGCCATTTGGCCCTAAGTACCCAATCAACTCACCCCTAGAAATTGAAAATTCTACACCCTTTAATGCATCGATGGTGCGGTACTCCCGCTTCATCAACTGCCTGAGTGTAGAAAATGCCCCTGGTTGCTTAATGGGGACCTTAAACTGCTTTTGCAATTGCTTGACTTCGATTTGCATGTGTTACCTCCTTTGTGCATACATAGAATTGGCAAAGGTTGGTTTTTGCTTAGCAGTTTCCAGTTTTGTGGAGTTACTAAGTCGGACTTGCAGTATAACAAAATAAAATTAGGTCGTCAAGGAGGATGTATGCTTCGTATTGCCATGTTTGGTATGGGTCACGCCGCAGTTGCTTTTTTGGAAATGCTCACATTAAAGCAAAGAGAAAACATTTATAACACCCCTGTAGAAATCACCACAATCGCCACCGGATCAAGAGGTTTGTGGCAGTTTCCGGCCAAGGGAATATCTGCCGAGGCCCTGCTAGAACATATAAATTCCGGCCAAGCCCTAGACACATTAAAGGGTGCAATTTGCTTTAGCGGCACAAGTGTGGCTCTCGCCGAAGTAGGGCACTACGATATCCTAATAGAGTTGTCGCCCCTCAATATCCAAAATGGTCAGCCTGCAATCTCACATATTGAAGCTGCCCTTAAACAAGGGCGTGCGGTTGTCACTGCAAACAAAGGGCCTATCGCCTTTGACTACAAGCGTCTCAACGAACTCGCCATCGCATTTAAGGCACCCTTTTTCTTTGAGACAACCGTTATGGATGGCACACCTGTGTTTAATCTCGTGCGCGATACACTGCCGCACTGTCGTGTACTTGCCATAGAGGGCATTCTCAATTCTACGACTAATTTTATACTCGACGAAATGGCAAAGGGGCATCATATAGAAACCATCCTCGAAGAGGGAAGAAATAGAGGTTTTGTAGAGGCGGACCCCTCTATGGATATTGAAGGCCACGATGCTGCGGCAAAGATAACAGCCCTTGCAAATGTGCTAATGCAGGCCAATGCAGTTCCAAGTGATGTCAAGCGCCATGGTATTGCGCAAATCAGCCATGGCGATTTGGAAGTCGCAAAGAAAACAGGCTCTGTTATTAAGTTAATCTGTAGGGCAAAACGCCGCGAAGATCATACCATCGAATTGACTGTCGCGCCAGAATTAATCCCTATTGGGAGCTTAATGGCCAGTATAACCTCCACATCTTCAGTAATCACCCTTACTACTGACCTCATGGGACAACTCACCATTGTGGAACACCATCCAGAGATCCAACAAACCGCCTTTGGCATCTACCAAGACTTTCTCAAATGCAGCCAATAAAAACACAAGCCCATCACGTGATAGGATGGGCTTGTTTTTATGTGCGTTCGTAGGACCGTCTAAGCTGGCCACAAGCCGCATCGATATCGTCTCCGAGCTCTCTTCGCACGGTGACATTGAGACCGCCTTTTTCAAGACGTTGTCTGAACAGAATGACATGTTTCTTTTCTGTGGGCTGAAAATCTCGCTCTGCAATTGGATTTACGGGTATCAGGTTGACGTGGATAAGCTTGCCCTTTAACAGTGCAATTAGGGCTTTTGCATGATCCTCGCTGTCATTTACGCCCTTTATAAGCGTATACTCAATGGTCACTCTGCGATTCGTTGCAGCAATATAGCGGTCTACGGCAGCTAGCAGCTCTTCTACGGGCCATTTTTTATTCACAGGCACTATGCTGCTGCGTGCTTCGTTAAAGGGATTGTGCAAAGAAATTGCAAGGGTAATTTGCAGCTTTTCTGTAGCCAGTCGATCAATTTTATTGACAAGGCCACACGTAGAGACTGTTATGTGCCTTTGACCGATATTGAGATGCTCGTCACTAGAGGCCACGCGAATAAATCTGAGCACATGCTCGTAGTTATCTAAGGGTTCGCCGCTACCCATTAGCACCACATGAGACACGCGTAACTGCGCATCTGCTGCAACCAGTGCAATTTGTTGCCACAGTTCGTAGGCTTCTAAGTTTCTCGCCAAGCCGTCAATGGTACTTGCACAAAAGGTGCATCCCATGCGACAACCCACTTGCGTGGAGATGCAAATGGAATTGCCATGGGCGTATTTCATGAGTACCGCTTCTACTTGATGGGAGTCTTTAAGTGCAATCAGGTATTTGCGCGTGGTGCTTTCGGTGCTACCCTGAACATGGGTGACCTTCATATCGAAAAGTGTGTAGTTGGCTTTTAGCTTTTCTTTTAAAAGCTTGGGCAAATTGTGCATGTCGTCTATGGATTTGACGCGCTTTTCAAGCATAAAATCCCAAATTTGTTTGGCGCGAAATTTTGGTTCTCCTAATGCCACAATCGCATCTGTTAATTCTGATAGTGAAAATTGAAACAAACTCGGTTTCACATTGTGCTCCTTATGTGTTGAAATGACCTTCAAATTCTGCCATAAATGCATAAAATGAAGGATTCGTGGTATAATATAATAATCACTTATTATATCTTATAATCGCAAAAATAGACAACATTCTTCGGGGGAAACATGATTCAAAATTCACTTGTTGGCAAAGTCACTACATGGCTCGCTTCCCATAGCTTGATTTTATTGATTATGGCTTTATTTGCAGCGCTTCAGGGAATGGCCTTTTGGGGCTATGTGCTGCTTTTGGTTGTGGCTATCACATGCTTAGTGCTCTATATGCCCGTAGTTGGACTCTTACAAGACCACTTTTACCCTCGAGATGTGATTGTAAAGCACATCGAAAGATTTCTGTTAAATGCAATATGGATTGGCGTTGCCTCTTATGTGCTGATGCTCGTCTTTCAAACAGAAACGCGCCCTTTGTTGCTCATAATCTTGCACGTGGTTACCATGTCACTGTTACTGACTTTTTATCCATTGATGCTCATTAAAGCAATGCCCTTTAAACAGAAAGGGAACAGACCCTATGAAAAACACGATCATTCATTTTAAAAGATTCAAGCATTCAAGCATATCTTTTGCTCTTTTAGTTTTGTTGGCACTTTTCACATTATCGACCCTTACCTTTGCCACGCCTAACCCACAAGAGGTAAAAGACTTAAAAGATAAGTTTCAGGCCGTGTGCGGCTGGTTGAGTATCAATGGCACCCGCATTGAAGAGCCCATTGTAAAGGGGAACGACAACGCACGCTATTTGCGATTCAATTATCAAGAGCAGCGGGCAAGTGCTGGTGCTGTTTTTATGGATTTTCGCAATCTCGGGCAGTTCTACGATACGCATATGGCACTCTATGGTCACTATATGGAGAGTGGCACGCTTTTTCACGATTTACATCTTTATAAAGAAGCTGAATTTTTTGCTGAAAATCCAATCCTCACCGTTGTAGGTCTCAGAGAAAAGCAAACCTATCAAATTGTATCCGTAAGAATTGTGGATGCCGATGATTATTATCTGGTACTCGATTTAAAAGACGAGGCGCTAGAGGCATATATAAAATATGTCAACAGAAATTCTAAATATCCAATTCCACTTCCCGATATTTCAGCGAAGTCAACACAACGCAGTTTAAAAATGATAACCCTGGTCACCTGTTCATACGAATTTGACAACGCAAGACTGCTCATTCATGCGATTGCAGGGAGGTAGTTTATGTCAAAATATGAATCACCCATATACGAAGTACTAGAGAAACACGATCATATCGAAATCAGGCATTACGATGCCTTTGCCACAGTTAAATACACCACCTCCGAAGACCCCTATGCACAAGCCGCCTTTCAGACTTTATTCAGATACATTCAAGGGGACAATCAATCTAGTGCTTCAATTGCCATGACTGTTCCCGTCTATCAGGATTTTAAGGAAAAGGGAATGACAATGTCCTTTGTTGTGCCTAAAAAATATTTACTTGGTATTCCAAAGCCCAATCATCCCGATTTGCATATCGATCATTTCTTAGAAGGCTTCTATGCAGCCATTACCTTTTCTGGAAGTCAAAATATCGCCAATCTTCGACAACACCAGACAGAACTGCTACTATGGCTAAAGCAAAAGCACTATTCCATGACCTCCGATGTGATCGCAGCTTTTTACAATGCACCTTTTACGCTGCCTTTTTTAAAGCGCAACGAATTGATGGTAAAAATTGATTATACGCCAATAGAGGAGAATAAATGATAATTGTTTCTGCCTGCCTCGCGGGTCAACCTTGTCGTTACGACGGAAACTCCAACGAAATGCCTTGGGTCAAGGCACTTGTCAACAAGGGTAAGGCGCATTTAGTATGCCCCGAGCAATTAGGTGGCCTGCCAACGCCGCGTAAACCCTGCGAAATCACAAACAACCTTCGCATCAAAAGCATAGACGGTGAAGACTATACCACTCACTTTCAAGACGGCGCACAAAAGACGCTCCAAATAGCCAAGGCAATAGGCGCGACCAAGGCCATACTCAAGGGCAAGAGCCCATCTTGTGGTCGTGGTCGCATTTATAGTGGAAATTTCGACAAAGTTTTAGTCGACGGCAATGGCCTCACCGCAGAGATATTAATGGGTGAGGGGATAACCGTTTATAACGAAGACGAGGCATTTGAATTTTTCAAACCCTACGACGCCTTATGGTTTGACCTAGACGATACCCTGATGGATTTTAAGTTGACTCAGCGCAATGCCTTCGAGGGTCTTTGTCTCGCCCTTGGTTTTGATAGTCCAAATGCATGGCCTATGCTCAACGCCCTGTATGAACAGTTTAATCATCCCCTTTGGAAGCAGCTCGAGGCGGGATTAATCACAATGGACACTTTGCGTTACCACCGCATTGCTCAATTTCTTCAAGCCTTGACCGATCAAAATCTGTGGCCCCAAAACCTAACCAGCGAGCAATATCGCCTATCTCAAAACCCTCAAATGGTGGCGGATTATTACGAAGGTCTTTTGGGAAAAGGGGACACACTGCTCGATGGCGCCTTAGAATGTTGCCAAACCCTCAGTCAGCACTACGCCCTTGGCCTCATTACCAACGGCATTCACCGCGTGCAAACACAGCGCCTTTCTACATCGCCCATCTTACCGCTTTTTAAAACAGTGGTAATTTCCGAAACCACGGGCGTGAGCAAGCCAGACCCGCGCATTTTTGAGCACACTGCAAATCAGATGAACCTCAAAAGACCATTAAAGGTACTGATGATAGGCGACAGTCTCGTTTCAGACATTGCAGGTGGCAATGGGTTTAATATCGACACCTGTTGGTACAATCCACACAACTTACTTGCACCCGCTGATTATACACCAACATTTTCGGTACAACACTTAAATCAGCTTACCGCCATGTTAAGCCCCCATCCTTTCTGGGGAAATCCTGAGTTTTCAAGACTTCTCACGCTAATATCTTCTAAACGCACACATAAAAAAAACCTACTTATCGGCATCGATGGATACTGCGGAAGCGGAAAAACTACCCTCGGTAAGCTGCTAAAGGCAATTTTCAACGCCCAACTCGTCAGCATGGACCACTTTTACGTTCCGGATGCAATAAAGACACCCGAAAGGGCAGCGATCCCGGGCCATAATGTTCATTTTGAACGCTTTAAAGAAGAAGTAATCGACCCATTGTCCTTTGGAAGGCCCACTGAATATAGGCCATTTGTATGCAGCAGCCAGTCCTATGGTGTGCCAATATCTATGCATGCAGAGGGCATTATTATCGTTGAAGGGTCATATAGTGCTAACCCATTGATTCAAGCAAATTACGATGTATCAGTATTCTTAAAGACCACCGAAAATATGCAACACCAGCGTATTCTAAAGCGCAGCGACGAAGCGACACTTCAGCGCTTTATAGACCTATGGATTCCCTACGAGATGACTTATTTTGATGCTTATGCCATAGAATCGTCTAGTGACCTTGTGATGATGACATAGCAAATGCCCTCAATAAAGTGAACGTGTTTAAGGCGCGGAGGCAATTATGAAACAACGCTCAATCTTGAGTATATCCATAAAATCAGAAATATTGAGTGTGCTCATTATTCTTTCTGTGTTAGTGACTAGTGCTTTTGTTTTGATTAATCAAATCAATGTGAATATCGAAAATTCTCTCACAAGTACCATTCAATCTATTGAGAGCTCAATCGGCATTTACCTAGAAGAGCGACAAAATGAGTTTGAGAATATGGTCGCTATGGTTGTAATCGATGATCCTTCAAGCCTTGGAAGTCACTATAAAAATTTGCGCGACATCTACTACTTAGATGAAGACCTCAAAATACGCACAATCTACAAAAAAAGTAAAAACTCGCGTGTTTTCGAGAACTACAGTTTTTCTCAAAGTGCCACCGCAGCTTTTTTTAATCAGGCCTTTTCAGAAAAAATGTCGGTTTCTCCCATAATTAGATCCACCGAAAATGACTCTGTGAGCATCTATTTCACCGCTAAAAAAGGGGAGGGGTTAGTCGTTGCGCGCATTGATCTTGCTACCATTCAGATAATGCTACAAAAGGTAGCTAGTGCCTACGATAGAATCGTTCTTATTTCTTCAAAAGATGGTTATGTTCTTACAAGTAGTCACAATAATTTGCCCTTCGAGATTATTCCAAAAGGTGAGAATCTGCCATCTGCACTGGGTGAGCCCTATATCATTACTACATACAAAAGCTTAATTATTCAAAACAATATTATTACATTGACACCTGCACGCATCGCCAATGGCAGTCGAAATACAATCGTACTGACCCTTGCTATTGTCGGGTTATTAATCTTGATTTCGTTTTTTATAAAAATTTTAGCGATAAAAAGCCTGGTCATAAAGCCCCTTAACAATATGCTAGTGCAAATCAATAAATTCGACGTTTCGGGTTCTATTGATAAGCGTGACCAAATATTGAATCGTTCTAAAGAGGCAAGCGATTTGCACGATGCCTTTATGCGAAAGTCACAAATCGTTGAAGCGCAGTATAAACGCATCGACCAAGAGCGACAAAATGCCGTTTTAAAGCTTATTGAATCAGAAAAATTAAGCGCTCTAGGCTCGCTGGTTGCAGGGGTTGCGCATGAAGTCAATACACCTATAGGTAACAGCATCACATCAGTAAGTTATTTGCAAAGTGAGCACAATACACTTGTTGAGGCCTTTAATCATGGCACGCTGAGCAAGAATGAACTATTTGAGTACCTAAAGGAAGAGGAAGAAATCCTAAATATTGTGACATTGAGCTTAGAGAGAGCATCCAATTTAATAAGCAACTTCAAGTTGTTAGCTGTGGAGCAATCCACAGAAACTGCGCTAGAGTTCGACTTAAACGAACAGATTAACAGCGTGGTTAACGTACTAAAGCACCAGTTAGAACAAGGCAACCACCATGTAGAAGTACATTCAGACGAGAAAGTTTTACTCAAGACACGTCCCACATTTATTCATCAAATCTTCACAAACCTAATCATGAATTCGATCCTTCATGGTTTCGAGCATATAAAAAACGGCATCATTCAAATTGATGTTCAAAAAACAGACCAGATCATACGCATCCATTATCGCGATAATGGTTGTGGCGTTCCAGCAGAATACGCAAAGCGTATCTTTGAACCTTTTTTTACGACCAAGCGAAGCACTGGTGGCAGCGGCTTGGGAATGAATATTGTCAGCAATATAATATCGAATGGCTTAAACGGATCAATTACTTTAGATCAACAATCAGAACAAGGTATGCATTTAATTATAGAATTGCCCAGCATAAGTTCAGAATAAATCGTTACAGATTGTTCTGGACTTATTTTGTTGCTATTAATTGCTATTAGCTATTTCCAAACTAAATACTCCTAAAATAAATATTTCCTAATTAACTATTCCCAAAATAAATATTTAAGGAATAGTTAGGTCTTAAAGAAAAAGCGTACCCGCTTTCTCCATGATTCCTGATATTGGTATAAAATATTTTCATTTAGTTACTGAGCAACTTTCGAAGCTTTGAATAATGGGACTCCGGAAGTTCATCGAGCATCTCTGTTGTAATCTGAACTAAACGAATGACCTGATCCCGTGGTGGTGTTTCTCGAATCGACAATTTTGGATTTATTTCTGACCAAAGCTGATAGGCTTCATTAAAACGCGACATCACTTGTGGCTCTGGCGTTAGCTGAGGGTGTTTGCCGAGGGTTTTCAAATAGCTATTATGCCATGATTCTATCGCCTTGATTTCATCAGAAAGCACGCGTTCTTCGGAATCTAATACTACTAGGGCAATATAAGCTGTGAAATCATTGCAAATACTTATATAAGTGTCTTTTGACCTGCCGGATAAATGCTTGCTATAAAAAAGCACAGAGACGCTCACTGCAATTAATAAGAGGATTATAATAATCGTTTTTAAACCTTTCATGCCCCTGCCCTCTTGTCAAGATTTAGTCATCTTTTTTCGATTTGCTTCTGCGTGTTATTGAAAGGCCACCAAAACCCGAAATAATGGCCATGTAATAACCAAAATCGTACCACCAACCAGAGTTATTGACTTCGTAGATGGTGACTGTTTTATTGAATAAGCCTACAATAAGCGCGATTGGCGCAATCCAGCCATGCCAGATTCCAGTAAAAAACCCCGCCACCTTTTCTGGTTGCGTTTGTCGGTGTGCCATACAACCCGAACTGACAACCATTATAATCACTAAAATAAGAATCACTACAATAAACTTGCTTTTTCTACCTTGGCTAGATTTCATAGGCCCCCCTTTACTTGCACAGTAAATATTTCGGTTGCAACTTGTATATTTTAACATTTATTGTGGACTATTTCAATTTGTTTCTAATGACCTCTGTCACGATGAATGGATGCGTTTTATTTATGTTTCTTCATAGATAATGGCATCTTCATCATGGTAGCCTCTCAATTACTGAACAAAAGTATTGCGAACACGAACAGATTTAAGCATATAGGGTATCCAAATAACGGCTACGCCAAAAATTTGAAAAATTTCAACAAATGAATTCGCATTTATGTCAAAAGTAATCGTGGACTGTAAGTACCGAAGAATCATTGCATCTATAATTGCAAATGCCAGCATAAAGATATAGGTTCTTATAAAAAGCTTTGGAAAAAGACGCTTTTTCATAAAGAAAAGAACACACAAGGCAATATGTAAACCTAGGATAATGAGATTCCCACCGAATTCAAAATATATTGTAGGGATCCATAGCGGGCTATAGGCCTCACTAACAGGACTAGAGAGTTCTTTTAATGTGCCATTTGTAAGTAAAGGAATGAACATGGTAAACATGATAAAAAAGCTTTGCAATACACTTACGACGCGCCCAAATCCAACTAGAATAAGCCACCCTCCCAAGCCCTTTAACTCCGTTTCCTGAGCAATTACATTACCTTCTTGTTTAGGGCTTTGCTCAAATTTTTCTGATGATTCTTCTACAATAATAATTTCTTCAATTTCTTCAATATCCATTTTCGGTCTCCTATCTGAATAAACATCCGATGCTACTGTGGTATACAGAGATTAGTATAGGAAATTGGAAAGTGAGTGGCAATAGCAGGTTAGCAGATTTAAGGTAAACTTTAGGTTGGTATATTTATACGCACATGTATATGCCGTTGCAGAGTGCAATAGTCGAAAGATTGAGCTTTATAAGTTGTATTATTTCCCAAATTAGCATATTATAACTATAGTTACTAAATGCGAGAGGAGTCCATATGGAAATCATAAAGGGTGCCACCCTCGAGGGTGGCACGAGGGTGGCACG
>CALFXQ010000103.1 GCA_937958285.1 uncultured Fusibacter sp.
TTTTTGACCCGTGGATTTTTGCAGCTGTACTTGTCTTAGTCTTGGCAGCATTAGTGTTGTGGTGGGGGCTTTTAAAACGCGCGAGTGACCCTTTGACCTATAGGGTTTGTCGCATGCTCGAGTGGGCGGTGCTTACTTTGCCAACGCTAACGACGGTCTTATTGTCTGATCTCGTTGTAGGAGAAAATGCAAATGCATATGTCAATGTAAATGCTTTATCTAATGGACGCATTTCGCCTAGTCTGGGCTATATGGCAATATTTTTGGCCACCGCATTACTCACACAGAGCACACCCTCACGTGTACTGTCAGCGAGGCTGGCACATGGCCCATTGAAGAGATTTTGGATCAATGCCCAATCGCCGGTTAAACTATGTGTGACATTGGGACTTCTGGTTTTTGTACTCAGTCTGGAGGGTTCTCCATATTTTTCACTATACCTAGAATATCTTCACGAAAAAAATCGTCTATTTGAGGCGTTTTGGAGGCATTTGAGCTTATCTCTAACCGCCGTGACTTGGGCGACCCCCTTGGGGATTGTACTTGGCTATCTCGCCCATTCAAAGAAAAAAATGCGTGGCAGTATTACGCGATTGACTCATTTTTTTCAAGTAGTGCCCACACTGACTTTGCTCACTTTGTTGATGTGGCCACTGAGTATGCTCGCGGAGCGTTTTAGTGGACTAAAGCAAATGGGTATCAGTGGCGTAGGCTTTGCACCAGCGGTTATTGCGCTGACACTTTATGCAATCTTGCCCATTGTTTTTAATGCCTTAACTGGATTTGATCAAGTGCCCGATGCCATTTTAGAAAGTGCCTCCGGTATGGGGCTCTCTGCAACTCAAGTGCTCTTTCAAGTGAAGTTGCCATTGGCCATGCCTGCCATTGCGGCAGGGGTGAGAACGGCACTTACCCAGACCATAGGCAATGCTATTCTAGCAGGTCTCATCGGTGGGGGCGGTTTGGGGGCAGTAATTTTTTTAGGACTGTCGCAAGCGGCTATTGACCTTGTGCTATTAGGTGCAATACCCGTTGTTTTTATGGCATTAGTACTAGAAACCATTGGCTCACACAGTCAGAAGGGAACGGGTGAGGTGTTATGAGTATCATAGAAGGGTCAGTAACCATTAAAGGACTTGTTAAATTCTATGGCCAGCACATGGCACTCGACGGTGTAGATCTGGATGTGCCAGCGGGTTGCTGTATGGTGCTTTTAGGCCCATCTGGTTGTGGAAAGTCCACCTTGCTAAAGACTATTAATCGCTTGCTTCCTTACGACAAGGGATCCATTTACTTGGGGCAGTTGCCAATTGAAGCCTTTAACCCTACAGAGTTGCGTCGAAGCATGGGCTATGGTATACAGGGTGTGGGTCTGTTTCCCCATTATACGGTTGCAGAAAATATTGGAATTGTTCCGCATTTGCTAAAGTGGTCAAAAGCGCGCATTGACATGCGAACAGAAGCGCTAATGCAGCTAACCGAGTTACCTGTAAATTATCTCGCTAAATACCCCAAGGAGTTATCTGGGGGTGAAGCACAGCGTGTGGGCGTGGCACGAGCGCTGGCAGCGGATCCTCCAATTTTGCTAATGGATGAACCTTTTGGAGCCGTTGATCCATTGACGCGGGAAAAGCTACAAACAGCCTTTATTGACATTCAAAAGCAGCTAAAGAAAACCGTGCTCTTTGTTACTCACGATGTAGATGAGGCGGCAAGAATTGGTGAACGCATCGCCATCATGCAGTCGGGAAAAGTTTTAAAAGACGCAAAACCCGAAGCATACTTAGATAAGAGCCTCGATCCCTTTATCTATCGGTTTTTAGGTCGCGAGTTCCCACTCAGTTTATTGTCGCGTTACACCTTAAATGACTTTGTCGCATGGGCGATAAAGTCACATGTGATAGCTGCCGGTACTGTGGCAAATGATGGGCTACAGTCGCTTAAAAGCGTCTTGGCGACGATGTTAACCCACGAAGATACCACTTATTCTATGGCCGTAGCAAAGGGGTCGACAGAAAGTGTTAGCTTTGAATCTTTTAGAGCTTTTATCCTCGAGGTCACAAAATGAAAATCTGGAGAACCTGTATATGCTTTACACTGGCTCTGATATTATGGGTATTTTTCTATGATGAGCTGGTACAAGTGATGCAACAGTGGTTGCCGATTAGAGGAAAACTGCTTATGCGCACACCTTTATACGAGCTGGCATTTCAGCATATGTTACTCGCCGGTTTAACAACGGCAATGTCTCTTATTACGGCCTTGACCATGGCTGTTATGGTGCGCATATCTTCAAATCCCGAGCTTGAATCCTCTCTTTTAAGTCTAGCCACTATGGGGCAAAGTCTGCCCAGTGCTGTAATCATTGCCCTTGCGGTACCTGTTTTAGGCTATGGCAATGGGCCTGTGGCCTTGGCTCTTTACCTCTATGGGATATTGCCAATACTGCGGAATGCCATTGCAGGTTTTCGCATGTTGCCATCGGCAGTAGTGCAAGCTGCTAAGGGAATGGGCATGTCTGGGATTCAAAGTCTCTGGTATGTAGATTTGCCACTCATTTGGCCCTTGGTTGTGGCAGGTCTTCGCACGGCTCTAGTTGTAAATATTTCAGCGGCGACTATCGGTGCCACAGTGGGAGCTGGCGGCTTAGGAGTCCCTATTATGGCGGGCATTCGCACTAGAGATTTTATACTCTTATTTCAAGGCTCAGGGGCGGTTTTGTTAATGGCGCTATGGGCGGATAGTTTACTCAATACATGGCAACATCGCCGCTCGTATTAGTGGCATAAAAAGGGGGTTTACATGCGCGCGTTTAACAACAGATTAAGTGCAGCAAAGGTGTCGGTGCTTATCGACAAATTAGAAGGAATTCCTGGAATAGTGAAAGTGGAATATCCAAAAAACCACTTCGATCCCCATCTGACAACGCTGACGCTGTGGACAGACCCGATTATGCTGCGCGGCATTAAGTCGAAGGTCAATACTATACTTAGAGAAAGTGGCAACTTGGTCTTTTCGACGGGGCAATTTTGGTCAAAAAAACCTCAGGTGAATCGCTTGTTCGCCGTTTACGAAGATGGACTTCAGATACATCTTTGCCTTGAAGCCATAAATCGAATCGACGCGCCAAAACAAAATCGGTATCTTTCGGAATTTATCTTGTCTAGCGAGAAAGATGCACCTGAATTTTGTTTTACTGAAGCGCTTTTAGTTGCATTGAGATACTTGTACAGCGGCAATACCCTTGGGGCACAAACCTGCATGTTTCGATGCGTTGAGGCCCTAAAGCAGTTATTTGTCTACCGATACCAAAGTGAGACCAGTCAGTGGAGTGCCCTCGAACCCCACCTTCAAAAGGAACTTCTGCTCCTGCTTGAGGCAACCACGAGCGATTTACATCCCTTGGAGTTGTCAAAACACTTTGTACAATTGACAAACATGGTCATGCATTTAATGGATAGTTGGTCCAGTGAGCACTTGGCTAAGGTGGAACTCTTGGGATTGATTCAGGGCAGGACGTGGATGGAAGAGGCACTTGTCTTTCGCAAGCAATTTATGTCGCAAATGCCATGGCGCCAACATTTTAACACATTGTCAATCAAGATCTTTGGACTCGACTTCAACCCGTGGTACGAAATGGGCGCTTGGAATCCCAACTATCAGCCCTATGCATTTTTTAAAGGTCAAAGGGCCATTGCCAATGTGTCGCTGTCGACCATGCAGCTTTTAATCGAGGGTGAAGCGGTGCCAGGCATTCAAATTGCCACAGTGATGACCGATGAGGCATGGCGTCGCATGGGTCTAAGCTATGCACTTTTCCAAAATGTGTTTGCGGACTATCCTCCAGAGCAGCATCTGTATTTCTTAGCTGCCGACGACATGGCCGTATCGCTGTACGAAGCGCTTGGCTTTGTGCCATGGCAACAGACTTCCTTTTGGGTAGATATCGATGCACCTGCAAAAAAAGTGCCACAGATCCCAACTATACCCTATCAGGCAGCATCTCTTGAAATGGAAGAGATGATAAATCTACATCAAAAGTGTCGGCCAATTTCCCATTCGTTATGCTGTCTAGATGACCACAGTATTCTTATGTTTTACATGGCGATGGGGCTTCAAGATTCAGTGTATGCCCTCGAAAATGGGGTATATGCAATATTGGAGTCTAAAGGCGATCAAACTAATGAGGCACTTTGTGAACTTGTCGTTTACCGCTTTTTTGTGCCCGAGGGCATAGATTACGATTTCAATACACTTATTGAACAAGCGACGCAACAGGGCTTTATCCGCGTAAGCTTCTTGTTTACTCCAGATTCCAGCGCTCTACCCGTGAAAAATCTAAAATCGCAAATCGATCAATCGGCACAGTGGATGGTGCACAGCGGCTTTCGTCGAGGTTTTCCTAAGGGCGCCTCATTTCCATCCATTTCAAAAACATAAGAGGAGGCAACTATGGCCATTGTAGAAGTGACAATTGTACCCCTTGGAACAGATTCGACCAGTCTGAGTCCATATGTGGCAGCAGTGCATCAAATCGCTCAAGAAGCCACGCGCGATGGGATTAAAGTGATGTTGACACCCATGTCGACAATATTAGAGGGTGAACTCGACGGCATACTTGAGCTGGTACGTCGCATGCACGAGGTGCCCTTTGAGTCCGGCGCCAAGCGCGTTTCTACGAGCATACGCATAGACGATCGGCGGGATAAGGTAGGCACAATGGACGACAAGATGAGGTCCGTAACGAGCTTGCTTTAAGGGATTTGAAAAAAGGCAAAATAAATAGCGGACATGCATCGTGTAATCGATGTACGTCCGCTTTTTTAAACAAATATGCCAAAGAGAACACCCGTACCTAGGCTAATTAGCACAAAGGCAGTTACTGCCTCGCTGTAGGGCATAATGAAACGCTGGGCCAGGGGGTGCCTTGCAAGATACAAGCCGATGATGCAAAAGATCAGTGCCAAAAAAGAAAATAGAAACACGGAAAAGAGGCGCAAAAAAGAGCTGAATGGAACCAGTACAGGGACATAAACCGCGATATTGTCACCGCTGTTTGCCAACACAATTGCCGCTATTTGCCACCAAGTTCTCTCCCCGCGGGGTAGCTGCTCGGGCGTGTCTTCGTTATGCTTCTGTGCGCGTTGCTTGAGAAAGGATTCCCAGCCTTCTTTTAGACCTAAAAAAAGTGGAATGAGCCCCAGAAACCTGAGCCACTGGGTGGGGAAAAAGTTTAAACCCTCGGCCATGAGAACGGCCAATATACTGACAATAAAGAGACCGATTACTTGTCCCCAATAGACAGCGCCTCGCTCTTTATGGTTAGCTGAAGCTAGCAGCAACATAAGAAGCGCCAAGTCGTCGATATTGGTGGCAATAAAGGCGGATACAAGAATGCCAATAGGTGCAATAGCGGCGATTATGGCATTCAATTTGCGTTCTCCTTTTTTGCGGCTACTTGAACCCGCATGCTTTTAATTTTTGTTTCTTCGGGTGTGACAAAAATCGTCTTAAAATCGTTGTAAATCACTTTGCCCGGTTTTGCGCCTTTTGGCTTTTTGACGAATTTAACTTCAGTGAAATCAACGGCAACTTGAGAGGAGTATCGGGCTTTTGAGTGATATGCTGCAATCTCTGCGGCCTCGATCACCGTGATATTTTCGATTTCTGGGAATGTGGCCTGGATGATGACGTGGGAACCGGGCACATCTTTGGTATGGAGCCAAATGTGTTCACGATGCGAGTCTTTTAAAGTGAGCTGATCGTTCTGGAGGTTGTTTCGCCCTACCAAAATAACAACGCCCTCTGATGAGATGTAGCGGTGAGGTGGTGCTTTTTTGACCTTTTTTTGTTTTCTTAGCGTGGAAGCTTTGACAAAACCCTGTTCTGCCAGTTCCTCTTTTATGGCGTCTACATCTTCTGACAGTTCAGCTTGTTGCAGTGCAATTTTAACCGCTTCTAGATAGTCGAAGTCCTCACGTGCTTGTTCGATAAAGCTTTGGGCTTCTTCGAGGGTGGTCTTTGCCTTGTTATAGCGTTTATAATAGCGCTGAGCATTTTCGTTTGGTCCTTTGGTGATGTCGAGGGGGATAACAAGGGGTTCTCCCGTGTAGTAGTTGGTCACACAAACTTGATCCATACCCTTTTGAATGCTAAAAAGATTGGCAGTGAGCAGCTCGCCAAAGAGTTTTAAATCATCGAGTTGACTTGCCTCTTTTAAATCGCCCTCGAGGTTTACAATTTTGGACAGTAGACGATCTTGAAGAAGGCCGAGGAGTTTTAGGAGGTGACTAGACTTTTGAACCAGGCGATTGGAATCGTTGGAGCGCAGAAAGACCTTGTTGAGCAGTGTGTCGAAGGCAACGAGTATGGTTTCTTCGTAAAGGGCACCTTGTTGTCTTAAATGATAAAGAGGCACAGCGGAGAAATCCGCAATACGCTGGGTAGAGACTTCGGTGTAAAGGTAAGGATGTGGGGTGTTAAGGGCTGCAATATGAACGTGTATGCTGTTTTTAAGCTGGCTGTAGGCCTCTTGAGTAAGTTGAGAAACGGGCATTTTACCGTCGAGATTTGCATAGGCCATGATGCTGTGTGAGAGCGATGGGCTAATGCCGGAATACTGGCTGTATAGCGTTTTTTGCACACTGGTATTGCCATTTGTGAGAAGGGATTCTAAGGTGACATTGGCAGTGTCTAGCTTTTGCGATGGCGGCGGTCCGTAGATCGTGCCTGGGCCAATGGGACGCGGGCTCATAAGTGGGTTGACCCGTTTGATGCTGTCGACGACTTTATCGTTTTCTCCCACTAAGATAATATTCGAGTGCTTTCCCATAATTTCGATAATGAGACGCTTTTCAGTGCGTTCGCCAAAATCGTTTCTCGCCTGAATATGAAAGGTAATGATGCGCTCAAAACCTTCCATTTGAATATCTGTAATCACTCCGCCGGTTAGGTGTTTCCTCAGCAACATGCAAAACATAGGCGGTGTCTCGGGGGTTTCTACTTTTTCTTCTGTAATGAGCACGCGGGGGTGTGTTGGATCTGCACTCAGACGCAAGCGACCATTTTGCCTGCCGCGAAAGTGCACAATTAAGTCGCTGCCCAATTGATAGAGTTTTTCAATCTTGCAACCCTCTAGTTGTGTCTTTAAATGACCTGTATATGCTTTTAGAAAAAATCCATCTAGTGCCATGAAAGCCTCTTTTCTATAATGCCTATGACCAAAATGTAATGGCCTTGTGCATCTGAATGTGGTATATTATTTATCTATGTGATAAAGTATAAGATAATGCTTTTGCGTTTGTAGGAGCACTTCATTATATCAGAAATCCACCGACTTGCTAACCGAGAGAAACTAATGGCTCTATAATTCGAATAAGTGAGGTAGATTATGTACAGCATGACTGGTTTTGGCCGAGGAAGTGCAGAAAATCAATGGATGAAAATTGTTGTAGAAGTAAAAACGGTGAATCACCGTTATACCGACTACAATATTAAAATGCCCAAGCGATTTAATCAATTCGAAGAGGGTATGAAAAAAGCGATTAAAGGCGTTGTAGATCGAGGACGCATAGAAGTTTATGTTCAGTCTGAAAACTACGAAGCGAGTGATTATATGGTCAAGCCAAATCACGGCGTGATAAGCCAGTATATCAGCGCACTTTCAGATATAGCAAAGACATACGAAATCAACGAAAAAATTAGTCTTCAGCACATTACGCGCTTTCAAGACACACTCGAAATTACCACGCAAGAGCTCGACCAAGAATTGGTAGAAGGTCTGTTGATGGCTGCCTTAGAGGATGCACTAAAAAATCTAGGCGATATGCGACGCATAGAGGGGATTAGCCTCAAATCCGATGTAACAAACAACCTGGTCATCATCGAAAATGTTTTGGCGCGCATTGAGTTGCGAGCGCCAGAAATCGTTCAACTCTATCACCAACGCATGAAAGATCGCATGAAGGAACTGCTGGGTGAATATCCAGTCGACGAAAATCGCCTCATGATGGAAGCGGCAATGTTTGCGGATAAGACAAATATAGCAGAAGAAATTGTGCGATTAAAGGCCCATATTGAGCAGCTGCGCAATATTATGGGTCTCAATGAGCCTATCGGTCGGAAACTAGACTTCTTAATCCAAGAGATGAACCGCGAAATCAATACAATTGGTTCAAAATCTCCGGACATCGATATTTCCAATGACGTGGTGGAGTTAAAAAGCACTTTAGAGAAAGTCCGCGAGCAAGTGCAAAATATTGAGTAAGAGGGAGCGACAAGCATGATAAGAAAAGGATTGCTACTGGTGGTTTCAGGACCATCAGGAGCAGGGAAGGGCACAATCTGCAAAGCTTTGCTCACTAGGAATCCCGAAATTCAACTCTCGGTCTCTGCAACGACCAGGAGTCCCCGCGCCGGTGAAGTCGATGGGGTGAACTACCATTTTATCACACGTGAAACCTTCGAATCGCGCATTGAAAAAGAGGGCTTTATCGAACACGCAAGAGTCTACGACAATTACTATGGCACGCCTAAGGCCAACGTAATGGCCGCACTCGACGCTGGCGATGACATGCTCTTAGAAATTGATATTCAAGGTGCAATGCAAGTGAGAGATCGTATGCCAGACGGCATCTACGTTTTTATCTTGCCACCTAGCATGTCGGAATTGAAAAATCGCATTATAAAAAGAGGCTCAGAGACGCAAGAAAGCTTGAACAAGCGCTTTGCCAGTGCCTATCAAGAAATTGACTTCATCAAGAAATACGACTATTATATTATTAACGACGATCTAGAAAATGCTGTAGCCACTTTGGAAAGTATTATTCGCGCTGAAAAGCATCGGGTGGTACAAGATATTGGCGCTATTATACAAGAGATAAAGGAGATTTAATATGTTAAAACCACCTATCGACGAATTGGTACAAATGGCAGGTAGCCGTTATGCCCTAGTTATTGGCGTATCTAAGCGTGCAAGACGCATTATAGAAGGCGAAAAGCTTCTGATCGACACAAAACTGACAAAACCTGTTTCTATTGCGGTGCGTGAACTTTACGCAAACAAGATCAATATCAAAAAATAACACATAGACCACATTAAAACATAAAGACCACATTAAAACATAAAGACCACTGCAATAAAGTGGTGTAAAGGAGTTTTATATGGAAGGCGTCAACGTCGTCTTGGGGGTAACCGGAGGTATTGCAGTCTACAAGGCTTGCGACCTGGTGAGCCGTCTCAAAAAAATGGGAGCCAATATCGATGTCATCATGACACAGTCCGCCACGGAATTTGTAGCGCCATTGACATTTCAGTCACTGGCGCTTAATCGCGTGGTGACAGATATGTTTGAAGAGCCCAAAACTTGGGAAATCGAACATATCTCATTGGCAAAGAAAGCGAATATTTTTGTAATCGCCCCGGCAACAGCCAATGTAATTGGCAAGATTGCCTCTGGCATCGCCGATGATATGTTGACAACAACAGTCATGGCTACGCGTGCGCCCGTGCTAATCGCCCCGGCGATGAACACGCAAATGTACGAGAATCCAATTGTTCAGGGCAACATCGAAAAACTCAAAAAACTGGGCTATCACTTTGTCGAACCAGACAGTGGCCGATTGGCTTGCAACGATATTGGCAAGGGCAAGTTGGCTCAACCCGAAGAAATCCTCAGACAGATTCAAAAAATCCTCTATCCAAAAAAAGATTTGATTGGCAGACGGGTTGTAATCACCGCGGGGCCAACCGCCGAGGCTATTGATCCAGTGAGGTATATCACCAATCATTCCAGCGGCATTATGGGCTATACTTTAGCAGATGTGGCCGCAATGCGCGGGGCAGATGTCACACTCATAACGGGACCAACGGCGCTCGACTTGCCAAAAGACGTGTCGGTAGTTCCTGTGAGAACGGCTATAGAAATGGCCTCAGCTGTGATGACCCACAAGTCAGAGGCAGATATTTTTATCGCCACAGCGGCGGTTGCCGATTATCGCCCGCTAGAAGTTGCCGACAACAAAATAAAAAAGCAAGATGGCGATGTGTCGCTTTTGCTGACCAGAAATCCCGATATTCTCTATACCGTTGGACAAGAAAAAGGCGACCTTTACACTGTTGGCTTTTCGGTGGAAACCGAACACGTTATCGAAAATTCTAGGGCTAAGCTAGAAAAGAAGAACGCAGATTTGTTGGTTGTCAACGATGTGACTAAGCCGGGAGCGGGGTTTGGCACTTCAACGAATATCGTCACTTTCCTCGCGCGCGATGGACGCATGATCGAATATCCCATCATGACAAAACGCGAAGTAGCTGAAAATATTCTCGACTTTGTAGTGCAAGATATGGGGCGATAAGCCCCCTTTTTGTATATGTTTATAACGACGATGCCCTGTATAAGGCAAAAAGGGCATCAAAGGCGGTGAAATCATGTTTGTTGAAGTTGTACTGCGCACCTTGAGCCGCACTTTAGATCAAGTATATACGTATTCCGTACCCACCCATTGGGGTGTTCCAGTGTCTGGCGACCGCGTGGTTGTGCCCTTTGGCGGGGGCGACAGATATATGGAAGGCGTGGTTTGGCGCTGCACCGAAACGCCGCCTGCCTACGATACAAAGCCCATAGCGGCACTGTTAGATGCCAGATACCGCATGACGCGCTCGCAGATGCTCCTTATGCAAGGCATTCGCAAGTTCTATGGCGCAACCTTCAGTCAGAGTTTTCAGTGTGTTTTGCCTAGCCTCCAACAGTTGGTAGTGCAAACCCATTACCGCATTGCCTCACAAGAATGGGGAACTATAGGAGAAGTGGTCGAAGAGGCGGTTTTGCTTCAGCGGGGCAGCAAGGCAAAGCTCCAAAAGGCCTGCACAGCTGGTCAACTTATAAAAACGCCGCTGTTCGACTTTAAAGAAACCGCGCGCGTGGCCGAATTTGTCGCCTTCGTCGGCGATGATTTACAAGTGGCGCTAAGTCAAATACCTGGGCGACAGATTGTGGCAAAGCGCATCATCACCCATATGCACGGCGTAAAGCGCGCAGAACTGAAAGCTGTTGTCTCTGCAGCAGCGGCCACCAGAAAAGCCATTATGAATCTTGTCGGCCAGGGTCTTCTAGAATATCAGGTACTAGAACCCTCGGCAGATCCACTTAGTCATGGCTTACGAGGCACTTCTAGCACTGGCGACGGCGTAGAAGCACTCCCGCCACTAACCGACGATCAGGCCGAGGTGGTGGCGCGCTTTTGGAAGCGCCCTTTAGCTGTACTCGACGGCATTACAGGCAGTGGCAAAACCAGAGTGTACTTGGAACTGAGCCGGCAGGTGCTTCAAATGGAACAGCCGATGGCTGCCGATGCGGGCCAGGTTTTAGTATTGGTGCCCGAAATTGCGCTCACCCCTCAGCTTGTGGCCCGCTTTTCGAAGTTCTTAAATACAACGGTAGCCGTGCTTCACAGCCGCGTGAGCAACAAAGATCGCATCGATTACTATCGCCGAATTCAGCAAGGTGAAGTGCGTGTCGTTATCGGCGCGCGCTCTGCACTGTTTGCACCCTTTAAGTCATTGGCGCTTATCATTCTCGACGAAGAGCACGAAAGCTCCTATCGCTCAGATGTTCAACCTCAATACGATGCCAGAGAACTGGCACTTTTACTGGGTCAATCGCTGCCCTGTGGGGTTTTATTTGGCTCTGCATCGCCCAGCGGACATCGTATGGCTATGGTGCAAAGTGGTGTGCTAGAACGCCTCGTGTTAAATCGACGCATTGGTGCGGCCACACTCCCCACCATAAACGTGGTAGACCTTCGCATGACACCTCAACTCGGACCACTGCTCACTACATTTATGTTAGAGGGGTTGCGAGAGACTTTTGACAAGGGAGAACAGGCCATTCTCTTGCATAATCGCAAGGGCTTTGCCAGATACGTGCAATGTACGCAGTGCGGTCATGTGGAGAAGTGTGTGAATTGCGACATTCCAATGACTGTTTATCAACAGGGCAAACACTTGAATTGTCATTACTGCAGTTATCAACAGCCAGGTCTTTCGCAGTGCAGTCAATGTGGCGGCGTGGTTGAGAGCAAGGGATTTGGCCTTGAACAAGTGGTAGATGCACTAAAAGCGCATTTTCCACAGGTGGCTATGAGAGCCCTAGATGGCGATAGTGCGGGTAAGCAAGACCAGTTAATTTCGGCCTTGAGCGATTTTCAAAGTGAAGCGCTCCAACTGTTAGTTGGGACGCAACTTTTGGCAAAGGGACTCGACTTTCCAAAAGTGACTTTTGTAGGGGTGCTCCTTGCGGATCAAATGCTCAATTTGCCGGATTACGCCGCCAGCGAGCGGGCGATGCAGATGTTACTTCAGGTGTCGGGGCGCGCTGGCCGTGCGGATGCGCCGGGTAAGGTGCTTATTCAGACCTATCAGCCTGAGCATTGGGTCATTCAGCAGGTTGTGCGCCACGACTACTCAGGTTATATTCAGCAGGAGTTGCCCCTAAGACAGGTGCTCGGATATCCACCTTATGGGCAACTGTACAGCATCCGCGTCTTGGGAGACACCACAGATCGTGTGCGCCAGCAAGCGGAGCGCATCTATCACTTCTATCAAGATAATTTTACAAAGCAGCGCATGTCGGTTCAAATCTTTCCGCCGAAGCCTGCATATTATGGTAAAATAAAAAATAAATACGTTTATCAAATGGTCCTAAAGGCTGACAACGACTTGCATACAAGGCTGGTTAAGCTCTTTTATCTCGGTCTTGTAAAGAACCAATACGCCCTTGTCAACACCGACTGTCATGTAGATTTTTCTGTAAACCCAACATTCTAAAAGCAGCTTAGCGCACTTCTTGGAGGAGACTATGGCAATTCGCATCATCAGAAAAGATTCAGATCCGGTACTTAGAAAAGTGGCAAAACCCGTAGATCAATTCGACGACAAACTGGCGATTTTAGTAGATGACATGGTAGATACCATGTACGATGCAGATGGTGTGGGT
Source organism: uncultured Fusibacter sp. (assembly GCA_937958285.1). Taxonomy (GTDB): domain Bacteria; phylum Bacillota; class Clostridia; order Peptostreptococcales; family Acidaminobacteraceae; genus QQWI01. Next base: position 12,996 of record CALFXQ010000103.1, read on the forward strand.
CTTGCTGCACCTCAAATCGGGATATTAAAGCGCGTTGCCGTCATCGATGTCTACGACGATACAGGAGTGAAAATATTGATCAATCCCGAGATTGTAGAGCGCGTTGGCGAACAGTGCGAAATCGAAGGATGCTTAAGCTTGCCTGGGGTCTCGGGTCGTGTAAAGCGCCCAGCGTGGGTCAAGGTAAACTACCAAGATTTAAGGGGAAATGCTCAAGTAATTGAGGGTGTCGACTTACTCGCCCGCGCGCTTTGTCACGAAATTGATCACTTGAACGGTATCTTATTTACAGATACTGCAGAACTTGTGGAGGATGAAGAATGAAGGTAGTCTTTTTAGGCACACCTGAATTTGCAGTACCAACATTGCATGCGCTCTGTGCAACCCACGATGTGGTAGCGGTCATCACCCAGCCCGACCGACCACAGGGCCGTGGCAAAAAACTCGCGCCACCACCAGTTAAGGTTGCAGCGCTAGAATACGGCATACCTGTTTACCAATTCGAAAAGCTTAACTGCGACGATGGAAAGGCCTTGTTAAGTGCCATTAACCCCGATGTGGCAGTGGTTGTAGCTTATGGGCAACTCCTAAAGCCATGGCTACTCAACCTGCCCAAGTATGGGTGCATTAATATACACGGTTCCATTTTGCCGCGCTGGCGCGGTGCAGCGCCCATTCACTGGTCGATTGTCAAGGGAGACCAAGAGACGGGTGTCACAATTATGAAAATGGATGTAGGTCTAGACACAGGCCCTATGCTCTTAAAAAAAGTCGTGCCCATTGGCCCGCGCGATACGTATCACAGCATGCACGACAAGCTCAAAATGGAAGGTGGTCTCGCACTTCTAGATGCTCTCGATGGTCTTGAGCGCGGTACGATTGTTCCCGAGATTCAAGATGATAGCCTAAGTTGTTATGCGCCATTGATCGAAAGAGATATGGCGGCAATTGACTGGACGATGCCAGCCCAGGCCATTGTAGATCACATTCGCGGGTTCGATGATTGGCCTGCGGCCTTTACACTGCTAGAGGGGGCGCGTATAAAATGCTTTGAGCCCACTGCTGTTTTATCCGAGTCGTCGGGTGATTTTGCACCGGGCACAATACTCGGCCTTGGCGATGAGGGCTTATTGGTGGTGGCAGGAGATAAGCACTTGGTGGCAATCGGTGCCGTACAGGCGCCAAGTGCTAAGCGCATGTCGATCAAGTCGTTTTTAGCGGGACGCCCAATAGCACCAGGTGTGCGTTTTGAGTCCTTGCAAAGAAGCGCGGACACGCCAGATGAATCCTAAAGGTGAACCGAGCCTCGTGCAATACGGCATGGTCTTAGCTCTGGCTTTTATAGCCTTGGGCGCAATAGTTGTTTGGCTAGCGCCTTTATGGGGGCGCTTGCTGGCTTTAGGGCTAATCGCCGCTGTGTGGGGCACGCTGTTATATCTAACGATTGTTCTGGTGTTGGTAGGCAGCGTTGGCAAGGGTATGGGGTCTAATAAGCTAGCCCTATCTTATGTACTTGGCCTTAGGCGCCATATGCTTTTGATTTACAGCGTACTAGATTTGCTTGTTGTGAGTAAAAAGAGAAGTGTTGAGCTACAGCGGGCACTCATTGCATTGAACAATCAGCTTCTAGATGCAGCGGGCATCCAGGTAAAGGGCACCGAAATTTTAGTGCTCACACCCCATTGTATTCAGCGTTCAAAGTGTGGAGTCAAAGTCACTGGCGATGAGAATCATTGCAGTGAGTGTGGTATGTGTACTGTTGGAGATTTGTCGCGGGTTCAAAAGCAATTTGGCGTTTCTGTGGCCATCGCCACTGGTGGTACGTTAGCGCGTCAAATCATCAAGGCGAAGCGTCCTAAATTGGTGATTGCAGTGGCTTGTGAGCGCGATCTGGTAAGTGGTTTGCGCGATGCCTCCGCCCTGCCTGTGTATGGCATATACAATGAGCGGCCCAATGGTCCATGCCGCGACACCCAGTTCGATGTCACCACCTTGGAAAAGCTACTCGTTACCGTAATCGAGACCAAAGGGTGAAGTGTTTGCGATATCGTCTCAAATACCGTGGTGTTTATTAATAATTTAGACACAATTTCTCGCTATAATCAGCATATGGTGAATGGTTAAAGCGTGTGATACAAGCTATTTCACATAGCCACTTACGCAAACGCATTCAATTCTAAAATGAAAATCTAATAGATTGTTTTATTTGGTGAACGGAGGATTTTATGCCTTATTTTGGCTATTCTAGTTTTGGTTCAAATGGTTTCATTTTGCTCATTGTCTTTGGCACCTTTATTTGGGCGTTAATGGCACAGGCTGGAGTAAAGAGCGCCTATGGCAAATACTCGAGAGTCATGAGCCAAAGGGGTTACACTGGCGCAGAAGTCGCTCGTAGAATTTTAGATGCCAATGGCTTGAGACAAGTGCGTATAGAGCGCACACAGGGTCTACTCGGCGATCACTACGACCCTAAAACTGATGTGGTGCGATTATCTCCTGGTGTACACGATAGCAACAGCATTGCTTCGGTGGCTGTGGCGGCACACGAAGTGGGTCATGCTATTCAGCATGCTGAGAACTACAGTTTTATCTCTGTGCGCAACGTG
>CALFXQ010000104.1 GCA_937958285.1 uncultured Fusibacter sp.
AAAAACACAATTCAATTTACGCGCACTTTCGAAAACTTCTCTTACTGTCGCTTTCACGTCTTAAGTATCATATCACAAACTACACTCACCCACCAAGCGATAAAAATCCCTAAAGAATCTGAGATTATTGAAATCTTCATCTTCTAGAGCGAGCTTACGGTACTTTGGATAATCTGCGATTGCGCGCCTCAGATGATCTAGAGCTTCGCTTTTATGATGCATCATGGCCATTAGTTTTGCAAGGAGGTAGTGCGCTTCGGATTGATGTTCATCGATTAAAACCGCTTGATTCAGCATGGCAATACCCTTTTGTATTTTGCCTAGGTGGCAAAGGGCATCACCAAGAAGTGTGTAGTAAACTGCATCGTCGTAGCCCTTTGAGAGCAGAGATTCTGCATGTACCTTACACGCCTCGTAGTCTTCTAAATTTCGATAGATTCTCAGCATTTGTCCATGTACTTTTGGATCATCTCCACCAATTTTCTGGTAGTGTTTAAAGGTCTCTAATGCGTCGCCCCAACGGTTTAGCTTAATGAGCACATTTCCCTTGATTTTATAGGCAAGGACCTGATAGGGGTCTAAAGACAACACTTGATCGATAAGTCGCATCGCACCCTCGAAGTGGTGGGTATGAAATTCGGCAACGGCTAAATTAAGGCGCGTATTTATATGCTCAGGGTTTGCCAAAAGAAAACGGTCTAGGCATATTTTGGCCTCATCGTATCGCTTTAATTGAATGTAAGTGTCTCCCATTATATTGTCGAGGTCGACATTTTGAGCATCGAGGGCTTTAGCAGACTCAAATGCATCAATCGCCTCAATAAACAGGTTTTTCCTATAAGCGAGAAGGCCTCTCATATTCGTAAAATATGACGCGTTGGGAAAATTGCGCTGCCCCTTAATGATAAAGTATTGGGCCAACCGCCAGTTTTCTACCGATAGATGTCTTTCGATCATGTGCTTATAATAATATTGACGGTTCATCTTGGCGCTTACGAAAAAAACGTAAAGGCCGAGCGCGTACTCTAGGGCAACGAGCGCGATAACAAAGATTGCAAGCGTCCACCACATAACAAATGCCTCCTAAATGAAAATGAGATGGGTTTTGTAATCCATGTATACCCCTATTTTAGAATTCCTCTCACAAAGACAAAAGAGATCGCATTTGCGATCTCTTTTTGTCTTTGTCTATTCATTGCGAATGGCTTCTAAGGCGCTGAGTTTTGTGGCGCGCACAGCTGGGAAAAATCCGGAGATAATGCCGATAAGGGTTGAAAAAACCAGCGACAAGACAATTAACCACAGGGGAATATAAGAGATTCCCAGGGCTGCTGTGCCTGGATCATAGCCTAGATTTGCTATCGTTTCTTGCTGCATGCTGGCATTGACTTGGTTGATAATATCTGAACCCACGAGACTAATGGCAATGCCTATAAGTCCTCCAAGTAGCCCGATGATTGCCGCTTCAAACAGAAACAGCCGCATAATATCTTTTACTTCTGCACCGAGAACTTTCATAACGCCAATCTCTTTGGTACGTTCGTAAATGGCCATAATCATGGTATTGGTAATCCCTATTGCCGCGATGAGCAAAGACACCGCGCCGATACCTCCAAGTACCATTTGCTGTGTTTGCATCTTTTGCTTCTCGTATTTGACATATTCGATGGGACTATAGGCGTTGAAGCCCATTTCTTTGAGCAGTCCATGGACCACTTCTACATCGTCGATGTCTTTGCAAAGCACCTGCAAGCGCTCGTAGTTTCTTACCTTTGCCCGTGTTTTTCTATCTGCCGGTGGATTTTTTCTCTCTTCATCGGCAAGCAACTTTAAGAGTTGCTTTTGGTCCATAAAGACCATATAGTCGTTGCTGCCTGTCGCCTTCATCACACCGGACACACTAAAGGGTATGCCCCTCTTTTTGTTTCCCTTATTGTCCATTATGCCATTGACGTAACCTTTAAAGCTCGCAGTAAGAGGATCGATGGTAATTGGCGTCCAATTTCTAGCCTTTGGGTCATAAAAGCTCGTCGAAAAGGCCGAGCCTACCACCAGTGTTTGCTTTTCTATGGCTTCTGGTATTCGCCCCTGCTCGATGGCATAACTAAAGGCACTTAGAACAGACAAGTCGACGCCCATCACCTGAGCACCGCCTTGATAACGACCAGTCTGAAGTTCGACATAGCCCGTGTACATGGCTAGAACTTCTTTAACCCCTTCGATGGCCCGTATCTCTTCGACCGTTTTGGGATTTAGCACAGGCTTTTCTTTGGGTTCCTTTCCTGGTTCCGAATAACTATTGGCATCTACTTCGATAATTCGAATGTTGCCAAACATCTCGAGGGATTTTTGAAACGCCCTCTCCTGGCCTAAGCCCAAAGAAATCATGAGCAAAATCGCACTCGAACCAATAACAACGCCAAGGACCGTAAGGATTGTACGCGTTTTACGCCGCCATAAATTTTTTATACCCATGCCGGTCAAATCTCTGACTTTCATGAGGTTCCTCCTCGTTTGGGCATATATTTAAACTGTCCATGTTATTCTTCATCGGCGATAGCAGCCAGTGCTTTCATGCGACGCTTCTTGCGAATATACATAATGACGAATGCACCGAGCATTAGCGGTCCACCCACTGCAGCCACCCATCCCCATATTGGCATTTTGAAACCACCGCCTTCGGGTGGCATCACCTCGCCACCATTACCTGGATCGATTGGTGGTATAATCTCGCCACCAGTGGATGGCGCGCCGTCCATGACGGTGACTGTCACCGGGACGGACTTTTCTTGCTTGACGCCCGTTTCGTCTTCAAAAATAAATCTCAATTGACCTTTTAATTCTCCCGCTTTATCGGGGATTATTTGACCACTAAAAAACTCACTTCGACCTGCTTCAAAATTGCCCACAAAGTAATTGGAGTTCTGCGCCTGGAAATCACCTTCTAATTTTACCATCAGATTATACATCGGAGATTTGCCCATGTTAAAGAACTCTACTTCTACAGGCACAGGAGACCCTACGTAAATTTCTGGTGGAAGTATGACATCTGAAATCTCAAGGCGCACTTCCTGCTTGACGTTTAGTGAGATCTTCTCTTCTGCAGTGTATGGGTTTTTCATTTCATCGTAGGACTTACCATTTTGATCTTCGTAATCGATTTTAAAGGTGATTCCATACATTTGAACCTTGGCATCTGCCTTCACCTTTAAGCGCAGCACTTGTTCTTCAGTTTCACCTGCGCCGATTGACTCAATAAAAAATGAATTCGCTGAGTCTACAGGTATAAATACACCTTCATCGGCAGTCATTACAAATTTTGCGTTTTTTATGCCGACAGAGTCGCTGGTATTAGAAAACCTCACCAGTAAGTCAAATTCAGTTCCCGCCAGCGCAGATTCACCGCCATAGGAATAGCTTTCAATAATAATCTTGGGCTTGCTTCCACCTTGACCTTCTTCATTCACAAACACCCCTGCTACGCCCACTTGCTGGTCTCCCTCGGGGCCTTTTGGATGAACCACCGTGGCATAAAGGGGATATGTGTTTGGCGTCACTTGTCCAGAAATCAAGGCTTTAAAAGTATAGGTCTTCGCCTCCCCCGGCTTGAGGGCATCTATTATTTGAACGTAAGGTGTCAAGAATTTAAGTGTTGTATCGGCCGACACTGTCAACTTTAAATTCTCTTTGATTTGGGCACCATTATTCTTGACTTTAACTTGAATCACTTGTGCTTTTTTAGCATCGAGGGTATATGTTGCCTTGTCAAAACTTACTGCAATGCCCTTTGTATCAGTGGCCAGTGCGATATCTTCTTCTAGTTCTAGATAAATTGGATATTTCTTCTCGTAAGCCACGCCCAGATCGTCAAAGTACTTAACAACCGCCTCTAGTTCGATGGGGCCCTTTGCATTTTTGCCAGCGATAATCTTGTACTGTACTTTACCTGACATATTTTGAACCATGCTGCCTACAAGGCGTGCATCTGTGTCTTCGTAAAGTCTTGCGCCGTCGGATTTAAAACCCGTCAATTGGGTTGTTATCTTGGAGGCTTTAAGCGTTCCAGTGTTTTTAAACTCTAGTACGAGTACTTTAGGGCCTTTTGAAGTTAAAGGTCCATTATCTAACTTAGACCCCACAAGTGATACCAATGGTTCTTGAGCATTGTTCTCAACGGTCATGTATATTGGAATAATCTCTGTTGGAAACTTATCGCCATAGGCATTCTCGTAATTCACCTTGAGCTGCAGTGCATAGGTCTTTGGTGCAATGGCTGAGTTGATGCCAAATTTCACTTTCACTTCTCCGGTTTTACCCGCGTCGATGCCATCGAGCTTCCCCTTTAAAATGGCACCTGCCATCACAATCGGCATGCTGTCTTCGCCTTTTTCTAAGGCAACACTCACATTTTTAGCCTGATAGAGACCTGTGTTTGCAAGGGTAAACACAACTTCTTGTTGTGTGCCTGCGCTTAAGGGACCGAGTACATCTTCGCTCTTAAGGGAGAGCTTGGGCGAGAGTTTTGCTGTGTCAATTGGAGGGGTAACAACATTTGAGGTCTCGATTGCCTCTTTGATTAAAATGCTATCTGTTGCAATTACCGCACCTGTGCTATTTCGAATGATGTTAAAGCTAAAGGTCTTCCCTTTACCAGAATATCTCATAGAAAAAACATGATTGGTGTTGGCGAGCAAGTCTCCGAGCACTTTTGTCGTGCCACCGCTTGCAAAGGCAAAGCTGTCTGATGTATTGACAATAGACACCGGGGCACTGGGGTCTATAAGCTCTTGCAGATTCAAAGTTAAATCGAAGACCTCCCCCTCAGTGATAGTCGTTTTGTTTGCCGGCAGCGAATAGGTATTTACAATATAGGACTTATCTGCTAAAACCACCGAAAAACTCGATATTACCATCAGTAGCACCAATAGGGCACTCGTATATCTACGCGTGATGTTCATGTTCATAACGTCTCACATCTCCTTCTCTAATCTCAATCTTTTCTATTAGTCCATCTAAAATATAAACCACGCGGTCTCCAAATTGTGCAACTTCTGGGTCGTGGGTCACAATAATCAAGGTCTGATTCTTAGTGTGTGCCAAATTTAGCATGAGGTCCAAAACTTGCCGAGACGTTTTTGAATCTAGGTTTCCCGTTGGCTCATCTGCAAATACGATATCTGGGGTTCCTGCAAATGCTCTGGCAATGCCCACGCGCTGTTGTTGGCCGCCGCTCATCTGAGTGGGTTTATGCATAATATGACTGCCAAGGCCCACGGCCTTTAGCAAGCCCGCCGCCTCAATCTCTCTACTTTTTACCTTTGCATTTCTAAAGGTCAGAGGTAAACTCACATTTTCAAGCGCCGTCAGCGTGGGCAGCAAATTATAACTTT
>CALFXQ010000105.1 GCA_937958285.1 uncultured Fusibacter sp.
GTGCGCGAGGAACTATTAAACCGCGCCAACGAAGACTTGCAAATGAAGATAACCAAGATTAACAATGTTTTCGACAATGTGCGCGAAGGTATATTGACCTTTGGTGAAGACCTCATGATACACAATGAATATTCCTTTGAATGCCAAAGGCTGTTCAATGGGCCCATCGACAACCGTGCTTTTTATCAAGTGATATATCCTGACGATGTTGAGATGCAAAACTTTACAAAAGCGCTCCTTCGTCGCATCTTCGAATCAGATGCTCAGATGCGAGAACTGTATATTCCTCTGTTGCCAGAACAAGTTATGGTTTTTGGCTCAAATGTAAGCTTGCAGTTCAAGTTTACTTCGGATGCAAATAAGAAAGCGATGATGATGGCCATCATCTCGGATAATACAGAGAAAGTCAAACTCGAAAACGAGAGAGATGTTGAGCGAAAGACATTGAAGATGGTGGTGAAGGCAATATTGGGCCGAGAAGATTTTCTTGAATTAATCGAGGAATACCGTCGCTTTGTCAATGAGGAGTTTAATCTGGTGGCCTCGGATGTTTCACAGTTCTTAACGCGCTTACATACCTTCAAAGGCAATTTTGGCCAATTTGACATGTTGCATTTGGTCGATCATTTGCATGAACTCGAAACATGGCTTGCAGCAAGGTCTAAAAATCAATCGTTCCAACTCAGTGGCAGTGAATTGGTGGGGTGGTTACAAGAAGATTTAGATATTATCGAGGGTATTGTTGGTCGTGAATACTTTGATAACAGCAGCCGAATTACCGTCGAACCTTCGCAGCTCGATGATTTAAAAAATGAAATAATGAAGTATGTAGCGCCTAATCAAGCGCAAATACTTATCGATCAGTTAAATAGCTTGTACAATAAAACCGTACACGAGCTTATTGGCAGTTATCCAGAATATACAGTGCGTCTTGGGGAGCGCTGGGGTAAGAAGATTCAACCGTTCTCGATTACAGGTGATATTGTCTTTGTGAATCCTCAGAGCTATCAGCAGGTATTTAAGAATCTCGTACACATTTTTAGAAACGCTGTTGCTCATGGCATCGAATCCGAAGATGAACGTATAGAGAGAGGTAAAACACCCGAAGGACATATCGTTTGCGAGATAAAAGAACTCCAAGAATTTTTTGTTATCTTTATTTCTGATGATGGAAAAGGCATAGACCCTTTAGATGTAGCCGCGGCTGCTCTCAAATTAGGTCTAATCACTCAAGATGTTGTTTCAGAGATGGAAGAGCAAGAGCTATTGTCACTGATCTTCGCTGAGTACTTAACCACAAACGATGAAGCAAACTCAATAAGCGGACGCGGTGTGGGTTTAACCGCCCTTAAGCATGCTGTCGACCAAGTAGGTGGCCGTCTTAAGGTTACAAGTGGCGTAGGTAAGGGCGTTCAGTTCGATATCCTCTTGCCAAAAAAAAATGAGGTACGGCCATAGAGCCGTACCTTTTATTGGATGCAGTTTATGGTACAACTATTGGTGTCGCCACATTCTGCTATGGATTGATTCTTTCCATTGCGCTTGGCATAGTAAAGTGCCCTATCTGCGGCTATCATCAAGGCATCAAAACTCTCTGACGCATTGAAACTCGATGCGACCCCCACGCTAATCGTACAAGAAATTTGATGGGTATCCGATGTAATGGAAAGCTTTTCGATTGTGGTTCTAATTTGCTCCGCGAGCACATAGGCTTCATTTAAAGTACTGTTAGGTAGTAGTAATCCAAACTCCTCGCCGCCGTATCTGGAAAAGACAATATCTGGACTAATCTGACTAGAAACAGTTTTCGCAAGGCCAATAAGTACTTTATCGCCAACAGGGTGACCATAGTCGTCGTTTATGCGCTTAAAATCATCGATGTCGAAGAGAATTGCACTTATGGGCTGACGCTTTGTGTATGTCATCTGATACAGTCTTTCGCCTTCTCGCATAAAAAAACCTCGATTGTGAATCTTTGTAAGGGCATCGAAATTGGCAAGTTGTGAAAGTTCAATTTCTTTATTGGCGAGTAGCTTAGAGTAGTAAAACAAGAGGAAACTGAGAGCAGTCAGTGTGGTTGTGAAGCTCATATATCTAAAAATTAGATTGATGCGATCCGAAACGACGATAACTGGCCCTGCAAATTGCATGCTCTCGCTGAAAAAGAAGAATATAATGATAATACATGCGAAGACAATCGATAGCCAAATCTCAGATTGCTTCTTTAAATCGCAAATTAAAAAGGCGACGACGATTAGCGCGATTAATTGAAAGTGGAAGCCCGTGGCGTTAGTAAAGATGTGATTAGTTTGTAGCAGCACTACCGAGCATGAGGCTAATATGGTAAGCCATTTAGAAAATGTTTGATGACCGCGATTGAAGAGCGTTGGCGCAATGAGAAATGGCACTAGAAAAGCACCTTGTAAAAAAGCGGCAGGCCAGTACTGATTCCAAGCAAAGAAAGCCGTAAAAAAACTTACGACTGCAATGGAGATGTAGATGTAAGAGTGAAAAAGTCTAATCCGAGCTTGTGTTTTCAAGGCTGACCTCATCTTGTCTAATTGACATAAATCCGACAGAAAATCAAAATAATTTTATCATAAAAAGGGTATAGTGAATAGTTAATATTGGAGGTATAAGTGATGCGCATTATGTTTGTATGTCATGGCAATATTTGCAGAAGTACGATGGCTGAATTTTTACTAAAGCATTTGGTAAGAGAACTGGGACAAGAGCATGCATTTGAAATTGCCTCATCTGGGACTAGTGCTGAAGAATTGGGCAACTCAGTGCATCCGGGCACAGTAAAACGACTTAAGCAAGCGGGGGTAAGTGTATCGAACCGCACTGCGGTACAGCTGACAAAAGCAGATTACGCCCACTATGATTACTTATTGTGTATGGATGCCAAAAATGTAAAGAATGCGAAGGCAATTATCGGCAGCGACGATGCAGGCAAGCTTATGCGATTGTTGGATTTTTCGGACAAACCACGGGATATTGCTGATCCATGGTACACTGGAAATTACGATGCGACCTTTATCGACATTTTTGAAGGTTTAGAATCTTTTTTGTCACATCATAAATTTATAGAAACGAATCACCGTTTCTTAAGTGTGACAAGATAAGTGCCGGCAAGAATTACAAGACCCCCTAAGAGCATTTCTGGGTACAACTTTTCAGAAAGTAACAACTTGCCCCATAGTACGCCGAATACGGGCATAAGATAAGTGACAGTTAAAGTTTTAGTAGGTCCAACTGACTGCATCAAGTAATAGTATATTAAGTATGCTAAGCCGCTGCAGAGTGTTCCAAAGACGAGAAGAAGG
>CALFXQ010000106.1 GCA_937958285.1 uncultured Fusibacter sp.
CCTTTCTTCTTACACACGGCATACATTATATCGTATCCAAGTACATTCTCCAACAAAAACATCTTAAAAATTTGAGAATAAAATGTGAATTTTCTAAAACACCTGCACTTGTAAGGTTTATATTATGGGACTAAGTCAATGATGGTAATTTCGGGTCGGCTCAAGAATCGAAAGGGCAACATGGTCATCCCAAATCCCCTGTTGACGTAAAGCTCTGTCCCAACATTTCCTTGAAGGGTGTACCATCCTTTTACAAATTTTTTGCCCATTTCAGGTAGAATTGGCGCACCGATCAGGGGTAGGCAAATTTGTCCACCATGGGTGTGTCCAGATAAAACGAGATGCACTGGATACTTTAAATAGGGATAAATTGCATCGGCTTGATGGAGTAACAGAAGATTATACGTATCCTGCGTAAGCGTATCACAAAACTCGGGTTTTCTCTCACCGTAAATAGCACAATCAGCGCCGGCTATATTGAGCTGCAATGTAGGGTGGGGCACCTGGCCAATCGCATTCACTAAAAGTTGAAAATCACTTTTTTGTGCTGTTGCTTCCAACAATTCCACAGCATTACCTGCATATTCGTGGTTTCCAAATATCGCAAATTTTCCATAGGGGGCAGTAAGACGTTTTAGGGCATTAGCCACTTCGTCACCATGTCTGTATTTTTCGCCGTTGTCAAATAAATCACCGGTCAAAACCACCACATCTGGATCGAGGGCGTTGACTTGGTCTACCAAATGATCAAGGGCTTTGATTGAAACGTGATATCCCATATGTATATCTGAAATTTGGGCAATTCTCAGCGATGCTTGAGAAGTTCGTCCATGCTTGCGTTTGAAATGTGTGATTTCGATGGTATGTGGTTCTATGAGATAGCCATAAAACATGAAGACAAGGCCCATAAGAAACAGAACAGTGAGTATATTGCTAATGATGTCCCAAATCATGATTCACCTCTTGTGCAATGAGTTTAGAAATCTCTGATTGAAGTTCTGGAAAAACTTTATACTTGCTTATTTGCTCCAAAGTGACCCAGGTATATGTATCGTGCTCATGGGAAAGCCCAATGTTGCCACTGGTCCACCGACAAAAAAAAGTCATGCCGATAATTTGAAGTTGATCGCTGCGCACATAGTCCCAAACTAAAAGTGGCATACCCACTTCCACCTCTAAACGCGTTTCTTCTTGTATCTCTCTTAAAAGCGCTTGCTGTGGGGATTCGCCATGATCTAAGCCACCACCAGGTAGCTCCCAATAGCCTGTTTCTCCTCTAGCGGGACGACTTCTTCTAAGCAAAAGCACTTCGTTATTCTGATTGTAGATCAAACCACGCACTGCTATGCGAAATTGCTTAAAGTCATCCATAGTTAGCCTCCTAAAGGTCATGCTTCAGTATATCAAACACAATAGCAATTGAAAAGCACTCTCAGAAGATACCCTCCAAGAGTGCCAAAATTTGACCTTCACTCTAAAATTACGCGTAGACAATGCCATCCTAGTGTCGCACATTTAACCCGTGCTGGCATATCCTTAATGCCGCTAAAAGCCATCGCATCTTTGAGCAGACGCTGATCAGAGTGAGATAACTGTTCGCCTTTAATGAGTTGTAAATATAGGTCCACCAAGACCTTTGCCGATTCTAGTGTTTGCCCTTTTATTAAATCGATCATGATAGAAGTTGCAGCGGTGCTAATTGCACAACCTATGCCCGTAAACTTGGCGTTAATAATTCGCCCTTCTTCAATCTTTACCATTAGTGTGAGATCATCGCCACAATTTGGGTTATGTCCACGTTCTACGGCATCTGGTTCATCCATGATGCCCTTGTGAGGTGATGACTTATTGTGACTTAATATAAGTTCGGAATACATTTGATTAAGCATTTGAAAAGACCTCCTGCACTTTATCTAGGGCATTCAAAAGCGCTTCAATATCACTTTCATCATTGTAAATGCCTATGCTCGCTCTGCAGGTAGCACCCACGCCCATCGCATTCATTAACGGTTGGCAGCAGTGATGGCCCGCGCGAATTGCAACTCCCTGGGTATCGAGTATGCTCGCCACATCGTGAGGATGAACGCCGACTACATTAAAGCTCACAATAGAGCCTCTTGGCTCCATTCCATGAGGGCCATAGACATCAATGTCTGGCCGTGATGCCAGTGCTTGGTAGAGGGTGCTGGTCAATGCATTCTCATATGCGGCAATATGTTCCATACCTATCTCTGAGAGCCATTCTAGCGCTTGCATAAGTCCAACTGCCGCAGCAACATTCTGAGTACCGGCTTCTAAACGCTGGGGCACAGGCGCATATTGCGCCTCTTGTTCACTCACAAATGAAATCATGTCACCACCTAGAACTAATGGTTCAAGTTGGTCAAGTATGGATTTGTCACCCATCAGCACACCAATGCCCGTAGGGGCATACACTTTATGTGCTGAGAAAACAAATAAATCCGCATTCAGCTTCATGAGGTCAATGGGCAAATGGCCCACTGCCTGAGCACCATCGACGACAGTAATGGCTCCAACTGCTTTTGCTTTTTCTGTTAACAGGTTTACAGGGCTTACATTTCCTAATGCGTTAGCGATATACGGCCAAGTGACAACCGCAGTTTTAGATGTGATTTTGTCGAGTTCTGATGCACAGATGCTCCCATCCTGACCTACGTAGAGATACCGCAAATGTGATTTTCGAGATTTTGCAAGTCTCTGCCATGGCAATATATTGCTATGATGTGACGATATGGCAACAACGATCTCATCTTCTTCACCTACAAGGGTTTGAGGAAGTCCATGCGCAACTAGATTTAAAGCTTCCGTGGCGTTTTTTGTATAGACTACTTCCCATTCTTTAGGTGCATTTAAAAATGTCTTTACTGTCTGTTTACTTCTTTGGTATAGCTCCGTAGAAACCACACTTAAATAGTGTGCACCACGGTTTGGGCTCCCATTCTCTGTGCCCATATATCTCGCGACGCGATCAATAACCGCTTGTGGTTTTAAGCTTGTCGCTGCGTGGTCCAGATACACGAGTGACTTTGGCAATTGGGGCAGCATATCTCGGTTCATATTTCCCTACCGCTCTCTAGCAACCGGTCTAGTGTACTTTGAACGTTGCTGGTCAACTCGGGGATATTGAGTTTTAACAGTACCTCTTCGTAGGCACCTCTTATTACTAGCTTCCTTGCTGCTGTCAATGAGAAGCCTCTACTTTGAAGATAAAAGAGTCTATCTTCATCGATTTGACCGATACTTGCAGCATGCTCGCCTATTACATCGTCTTCGGCGCAGAAAAGGCCTGGTATGGAATCCGCCTTTATTTGATCGGCTAAGAGCATACAAAACTCTTCTTCTTTACTCACGGACTGGGTTGCGCCTGTATCAAATATCAAGTTTCCTCTAAAGACTTTCTTAGATTGCTTCGACATAGCCCCCTTTGAAAGTATATGTCCATTCGTCTTTTTACCTACGTGATTTAAAGTGTAGCTAAGGTCAGCTTGTGCCTTTTCTGCGGTGTAATACAAGGTATAAATTTCACCTTGGGTTCTGTGTCCTTCCAAACGTTTATAAACGTTTGATGCCTTTAAATCTGAGCCCAATTGAAGATCCCCTATCACAACCTGCGCACCTTCTTCTGCAAGGGCGTATATATTTTGAAAGCTCTGCGTCTGCGCATTGAGTCGCTGAACGTTCACAAGTTTAACATCACTCCCTGGCTCTGCTAAAAGCACAACCTGGGAATACAACTTACTAGAAGCTTCCCCCTCACGATAATCGAATATGACTTCCATCTTACTATTCTTTGGCGCATATACTAGGTAGTGGCTTACTAAATTCGTCCCCTCTAATGTATGAGATACATTAATTTGAGTATGCTGTTTGGGTTGGCCTATAATCATAGCTCCTTGATTAAAGTGTGTCATCGCAAAGCTTGTAAACTTGTTGCCAATGCCCTTTACAATCGACAAATCTCTCAATTCCCTTAGTCGTTTCAAAACCCTTGCATCTAAAGGAAAAGAAACTGAATCTTCGAGACTATGAATTTCCATCGGAAAGTAGCTATTTTCTGAGCTTTCTCCAGTTACACAAACATTGGGCGTTTCTAATGCTTGTGCGAACAAATCTGATGGCAAATTAATTCGTTTCCACTCTGGGTATGGTTGAGCAATGCTCCAAGCTTTTAGTTCTTGGATTTCTGTTGGTATCGTTGAATAATTCATCCCTTACCTCTATTTCTCTTAACCTATGGTGCCTTCAAGCTCAAGGCTAATTAAATTGTTTAGTTCAACGGCGTACTCAAGAGGCAACTCCTTTGTAATGGGTTCAACAAACCCTCTTACAATCATTGCTTTTGCTTCCGACTCTGGAATACCACGACTCATTAAGTAAAAAATTGTGTCGTCGCTGATTCGGCCTATCTTGGCCTCGTGACCGATGTCCACTTGCTCATTCATCACTTCAATAATTGGCAAGGTATCTGACTTCGATTGCGCATCTAACATCAGAGATTCGCAGTTTACCGTCGATTTAACGTGATGTGCGCCAGGCGTCACCCTCAACAAACCTCTGTAAAATGCATGCCCTCCACCTTTTGAAATTGATTTACTATTGACTATTGAGCTCGTGTGCGGTGCAGCATGAACAACCTTTGATCCTGTATCCAAGTACTGCCCATTTGCAGCAAATGTAATCCCAGTAAATTCGCTAGACGCGTATTCACCGCGCAATATACTCATCGGGTAGAGCATTGAGACCCTAGATCCAAAAGAACCAGATACCCACTCAATGCGGCCATGCGCATCCACGGCGCACCGCTTTGTATTGAGATTATACATATTGCGCGACCAATTCTCGATTGTCGAATATCTGAGTTTTGCATTCTTTTTCACAAAAAGTTCAACTGCGCCTGCATGTAAATTCTGTACACCATATTTAGGCGCAGAGCACCCCTCAATAAAGTGTAATTCTGCACCCTCTTCAACTACAATTAAGGTGTGCTCAAATTGACCTGCACCCTTAGCATTTAAGCGAAAGTACGACTGCAGTGGCTTGTCAACCTTTACACCCTTTGGCACATAAACAAAGCTACCACCTGACCACACCGCACCGTGAAGCGCAGAAAACTTGTGATCTCTGTTGGTAATTAGCGTCATAAAGTACTGTTTCACAATACTTTCATGACTTTTTACAGCAGAATCCATATCTGTATAGACCACTCCCTGTGCCTTTAGTGACTCCTGCATTGAGTGGTAGACCACCTCAGAGTCATATTGTGCCCCAACGCCAGCAAGAGATTCCCTCTCGGCTTGTGGAATGCCCAAACGTTCAAAAGTCTCTTTAATATCCGCAGGCACATCATCCCATGTTCTTGCCATGTCTACGTTTGGTTTAACATAGTGTACAATGTTCTCCACATCGAGTTCCGACAAATCAGCACCCCACGTTGGTACAGGTTTAGATTTGTAGATCTCCAGCGATTTGAGCCTGTATTTTAACATCCACTCTGGTTCTTGTTTCTCTTGAGAAATACTTCTGATTATTTCCTCAGTCAGCCCTTTGTCCGCAACAAATCTATGATTCTCGGGATTGACGATATCGTACATGCCGCGATCAATATCTGGAATATAAGTCTTGTTCGCCATTAGATAACCTCTTTAAAAGTTTCATAGCCTTCGCTTTCAATGCGATGGGCTAGCGATAAGTCGCCACTTTTAACAATTCTCCCATCTACGAGTATATGGATGTAATCGGGTCGAATATATTGAAGAATCTTGTTGTAATGCGTAATCACAACAATCGCATTATCCTCAGACGACAGCTTTTGAATTTTTTCGTACACGTCCTTAATCGCATCAACATCTAGGCCCGAGTCCGTCTCATCTAAAATTGCGAGTTTAGGTTTTAAAATTGACATTTGAAGTATTTCATTCTTCTTTTTCTCGCCCCCGGAAAAACCTTGATTTAAGTATCTTTCTAAGTAGGACTCACGCATATTTAAGTCTTCAAGATTCTCGAAGATTTCAGAATTTATCTCAAATAGCGAAGGCATTTCGCCTGTTATCTGACCTTTTGCAGTGCGCAAGAAGTTTACGACAGTCACGCCTGGCACTTCTTCAGGATACTGAAAAGACATAAACATGCCTTCTCTTGCGCGCTCGTCTACTGACATTTCTAGAAGTGACTTCTCGTTAAAATTCACATGACCATCGGTCACGATATGTGCTGGGTGTCCCATGAGAACATTGGCAAGAGTCGATTTTCCTGCACCATTTGGACCCATAATCACGTGAATTTCCCCCGCTCTAACCTCTAAATTTACACCTTTGAGAATGACTTTGTCATCCACTTGAGAGTATAAGTTATCAATTTTCAACAATGTTTTTGTCATGGTGGTCTCCTTAGTACGCTTATTCCGAGTAATTTTGTAGGGTTTCATCCTTTCTCATCTTATCCGGATTAATGGCATATGTCAATAATGATAATCATAATCAAATTCTAACTTTTTGCTTATATTCCAAAAGTCGATCTACCCATGCCCTGCTTTAAACAGACCTTACTCGGGTAAATAGATATTACCAAGGAGAGTTTTTATTAGGAGGGTAAAAGCATGCTCATAATGTCCTATCATTTCAAGGGTCAATGGTGTAATGTCAAAGCCATAAAAATAAAGCATCGCGATGGATGCTTTATCAAAGGTGGTACCTTGTCACAACTCACCACCTTGCAACAAGAATTCTTGGCAACAGTAGAAGCGGCGATTCACGAACACGAACTCGAAGCTTGGCCTCGCCCAAGAGCAAAAGGCGCACGTACTATAAAGAGTTAACAGGATACTTGATTGCGCCCACTATTTTTTGCAGCATACAGTTTTTTATCTGCTCTATTGATTAACTGTACCATCGTTTCGTCTCCAGTATAGGTGGCAATTCCAAAACTCATAGTTACCTCAATTCCGCCTACATCACTTTTTAAGGGCTTCTCTACAATCCGTTTTAAGAGACTTCTAGAGACACTGCAAGCCAGTTGACTATCAGCACCTGGCAGTACGATTAAAAACTCCTCGCCACCCCATCTGCATGCATAGTCCGTATGTCGAATGCTGCCTTCAATAATTTCTGAGAGCCGAACCAATATTGAGTCACCAACACGGTGTCCAAAAGTATCATTAATCATTTTAAAATCATCGACATCACCTAAAACTACCGAGAAAACCTCTCCCTGAGTGTTAAAGCGATTTATAAGTGTTTGTGACAATTCTTCAAATGAATAGCGATTGAGAAGCCCAGTTAAAGCATCTCTTCTTGCAATGACATCCAGATGTTCATGTACTTGCTTTTGTTTATATCTGTAGAAAAGAAGAAATAGCGTTAAAATTGCCAATAAAACACTCAGTATGCCGTTTAAGAGCACATTTTCTGTATAACTCGACAAAATCGATGAGCGATTGGCTCGTATATAAATATACCAAGGCTTAGAAAATTGCTTAAGCACAGTATTAAACACAACATAGTACATCTCACCAGGTTGCCCTAAAAGCACTTTCTGAGTTTGCCCTAGCGAATCATTGTCGATGAGCATAATCTCTTCTTCACTTAAAGCATCCACAAATCCAGAGTAGGTTCTTTGTGATAAAGGTTCGTTGAGAAGACCAATTACCTTGCGTTCTGCTGTAACGATAAATGTGTCCCCATGTCGTGTTAGCTCTAGATCGTTGATAAATCTTACAATTTCGTCTAGTGACAAGTCAAAACTGTATACACCCTCAAGATCTCCATCTACAGAATATTGGTGTGCAGCAGTAATCCCAATTACTTTGTCTGTAAAGAACTCATAGGGCTCACTCATAAACAGCGTTTCAGTTTCAAGAGCGCCGATATACCATGGTCTTGTCCTCGGATCAAAATCAATGCCATCGACAATTACCTCGCGAACGAGCGTTTCGTTATTATAGTACCGCCAAATTGTACGTGGGTTACGGTCTTTTTCTGTCAAATGGGAGTCAGTAAGAACAATTTTTGTATTGATATTACCCACAACATCCTTGCGGTACATAACAAAGTTCCCCATTTTATCCCCAAACTGAAGCGACACAATAAATGGATAGTGCGAGACTAAATCGCGTGCAAACTTTTCATTTTTAATCGCCTGCAATAAAAACTGTTCTTCCTTTACCCAATTCTTCACCGCTAGCTTATCAAACAACACTAAAGTGTCAAAATAACTCTCCACGCGCTGCGTCACTAATCTTGAGGCATCATAAATTGATTCTTGTGCCAATTTCTCCATACTGTCCAAATTGTACTTTGTTACAAAGGCAGATAAACTAACAACAATTGTCAATAAAAGAACAACAATTACCGTAATCCACTTATCTACTCTAATCTTCGCAATGGCTTTCAAACGTATCACCTCTCTTATGTTTTATTATTACCCCAAGATTGCATCCCTAGACAATACGAATAAAACAAGATATAATTAGCATATGCTTTTTATTTTATACGCCATGGGGGTCTCTAATGTCACGTCCTAAACAATTGAAACAAGTTGACTTGGCCGCTTTTGAGGCCATGCCCAAAGAAGAAGCCATCCTTGGCGCTGACGAAAGTTATGCTCTATTTCTCAAAGATATTAAGGGCATGCATCAACAAGAGTGCGCCGATTTAATGGGTATCTCGCGCGCCTCATTCCAACAAATTCTCGACGTCGCACATAAAAAAGTGGCTGAAGCACTGATTGCCGGTGCAAGGCTCAAAATTGAGGGTGGCGAATTCGTCACGAATATGTGTCAAATGGCCTGTTCAGTGTGCGGTCATAGCTATATTCCTCACTTGTTAAAAGATAAGAAGGTTTGCCCAAACTGTCATAGTTCAAGTGTGGCATGTACGCATAAAGGCAATCATTGCAACCTACTAGGCTGTCCGAGCGCCGAATAGAGGACACACATGTTTGACTGCGCCACCATTTAAAAGCCACCTTCTCAAGTAGAGAAGGTGGCTTCGCCTTTTTTTATATGGGTTTTATTAGTGCGTTAGACTAAATCTACAATTGTTGCATGCGTCTCTCTAACTAGCGTCTGTGACTGCAATTTCATTTGCAACCCTATTGCCCCAGCACTTACTACTACATATTCGATAGCATTAATTGAACTGTCGATAAAAGTCAGAAAGTGCTTTTTCATTCCAATGGGCGAACAACCACCTCTCTCATATCCTGTTGTTTTAACAAGATCTTTCACAGCTAACATCTGAATAGACTTCTCGCCAATGGAATGTGCAGCTTTTTTTAAATCGATTTCACAATCGACAGGAACTAAAGCCACATAGTATCCCTTTGTTCCTGTCAGAACTAAGGTTTTATATACACTTGATACTTCATACCCTATCTTTTGCGCAACTGAAATACCATCGATTTTCCCATCACTAGTATTGTATGAGATAACTTCAAAGGGCACTTTTTTAGACTCCAATTGTCGCATCGCATTTGTTTTTTTACTCATTTAAGTCCCTCGCAAAAAATATTCTCAGAACGTTACACCCCACCACAAATTGTACTAAGTGTGAATAGGCGTTTGAGCCCAAGATAAAAGAAGATTTTCCACTTCTGTATTCAATGGATTAAGAGGATCAATTAAAAGCTGTTTTGTTCGCTGAGCACAAGTTGGCAACAATGAATCATTAACAGAAAATGCATACTTGAGTTTAAAGTCATAGGGCACCAACGTTGTCTTCCAAAAAATCTTTGTTCCTTCTATTCGATCCATTATTGCGCGTTCAGGGTTAAATGCAATATGAGGCTCATAAAGTACAACATTCTCTATATGCGCTTCACCAATATAAAAATGTGTTACCCAAACGTACTTAGAGTAGCCTTCTCGCTCCTCAATAATGGGCAATGTTCCCGATTTGATTACGTCTAAGCAATATGCCTCTGTAAACTTTCCATTTTCTACGCCTTCAATTAACTCTTGAACCTTCTCACTAACAACTGTTATCATCTTATATTCCTCTCTGTAGATATTGGATTAGTCTTCTTGAAAATAGCCATAAGCCACATAACGTTGTATGGCTTTGGCGTGCTTATCACCATGATTTAACTTAGCCAAGATTAGGAGTGCATCAATGGCTTCAGTTAATGTTTGTGCAATCATATACTTTCCTGTTTCTATTGGCTGATCCCAATCAATGTAATTCTCATATCGCGTCAGTATTCCCGACACACCCAAGTATCGAATCCCATCGGCAATTGTCAAAACTCTTTGGGCGCCCTCGCAAATACGTTCCAGCCAATAAACAAGATAACTGTGATTTAACTCGCTGATGACACCTTCTTCTCCGCCTCCAATTACAATAAGATGAGTCTTTGTAACATCTTGAATGGCGAAATGTGTCACTATACTAAATCCTTTGCCTTCAACTTCTACTGGACCACGACGATCGCTAACACACCTAATTCTCACATTTGGAAAATGTCTAAGAACTTCATAAGTGATTGCAAAATCAATGGCACGCATTTGATCAAAGAGATAGAAAGTAATATCATATATGCCTTTAATGATTCCGGCTTCGTATTGAGGTTGACCCACCTGTGGAATGCGCATAATTTTGTTTGCGTTGTGTTGCAACGTATTAAACAGGGTTCTTTGCAACGATGTGCCCTTTAGTCCATAACGTGGAAGCTCGCTTGTATTGTAGAGATACTTCGGTTGAAAACACCAGTCCGTCCTTAAGTCTTCTTCTTGATTATCACCTAATAGTAACTTAGATATTGTAAAAGTCAAATCAAAGATGTGACCATGACTTTCCACTGTAATAAACTTACCGTCTAAGACCGTAAGGTCCTTCTTAACAATCGCGCCACCACGTTTGACCATACGATGATATTTCTGTGGGCATGCCACTTGCACGTTGTTTAAATAACCCAAATCAGCAAGTAATAGAACACCTTCAGATATAGACACAATCGTTGAGGATGAATCCACCAAACGTCTAAGTGCGCTTTCATATTGGTCTTTCTCTTTTATTAAGGCCTGTGCACTATGGCTCCCACATATCCATAACACATCTGACGATTCTACCTTACTTATATGATCAATTTCTTGAATCTTGATTTCTTCACCAGCTGCAGTCACTTGCTCTTCTTTTGCAGAGACAAGTCTTATTTCTAGGTCTGGGATGTCTTTTAAAACATCATATGGAATCACAAAATCTGTTAATGGCACTTGATCATATATTAAAATTGTTAGCTTCACACATATCTCCTAAATCATCGTTTTGTACTTCAATTATAACGCTTTTTTTCTACCACGTACAGTTTACTAGATGCTTATATCTGCTTATCCTCAAAAATCATCCTACATAGAACAAAAAAATACAGCTATTAAAGAGCTGTATCTCTTATTCTCATGCGTTTTCCAATTCGATTTCTATATGTCATCTCAATCAATATATCTTGGTCAACAACAATACCCTCTAGTGCGAGTGAACTTCTCATCGTCTCATATGCCAAGTCTGGTGTGTTGTTTTCTTTAGAAAGATGTCCAAGAAACACGCTTTTAAGCGCTCCTTGTTGATATAAATGAATGATTGCACGCGCACAGTCTTCATTGCTCAAATGGCCCGTTTCGCTAAGCACACGCCTTTTTAAGGGATATGGATAAGAGCCCCTCAACAACATGTCTACATTGTGGTTTGATTCTAAAAGTAATAATTGTACGCGATATAGCGATTTTAACATTTGTTCATCAACGACCCCTAAATCAGTGGCCACTGCTACGCTTACACCAGTAACAGCATGCTCAAATACAAATGCAAGAGGGGCTACTGCATCGTGGCTTATCGCAATTGGTTCAATGTACATGTCTTGAATTTGAACCCTTTCACCTGGCGTTAAAAAGTGAATAAGTTGTTGATCATAATTTCCTACTTGCTTCACGACTGCAGACCATGTTTTTTCATGACAGTATATTGGGACTTTATACTTCCTATGAAAAGATCCTACGCCTTTTATGTGATCGGAATGCTCATGACTTATAAAGATGCCACTAATTGTTTTTGGATCAATGTTTAAATGACTCAAGGCATTTACAACATACTTAATTGTTAGCCCATTATCTACTAAAAAATGTGCTTTTTCAGTGCCAATATATTGGCAGTTACCACTGCTACCACTTGCAAGAGAACAAAAATCTACAAACATTTACCACCACCATCACATAAACTACTGTACCCACAACGCTTCCACCAGGAAGGTATCGCCGTTTAATGTTCTAAATCTAAAATAGGGAGAGCCCTCACCGGATTCAATAGTCGTATCAAATGCATTGCTCTCTAGTTTATATCCAATATTTACTGAAGTGAACTCGAGTTGACTTTTACTTTGCCCTTCTTCGAGGATATTATCTAAAAGTCGATAAAGTGCCATTGGATAAGAACAAATACTCAACGTTTGATCATCAACTTCTTCAATAGCATACCATCTGCGCTGAAATCTCATAATTTCGTTATTGCTGTAGTGAACACTCATATAACTTCCATCTACAAAATACTCTTTAAAAAGCTGTCCATAATTATAAATAAATCCATCATCCGTTTCAACTACATTGACCAATGTAAAGTCGCGTTCTAAAGCTAGCGCATCTACAAACCATCCTTCTATACGATCTGCAACAGCTTGTTTTGACAGGGAATCCTCAACTGTAAAGCTCTTTAGCTCGGCGTCTCCCATCTTTTTGGTTAAAAGCAATGTATTCTGATTTTCAACTAGTGTATTGTACTGATCAAGCTGATATTGAGAAGAATCAACCTTAAGTACTGTCAATTTTATCTTTGGCAAACGATCAATTTCAATAGGCACTAGTGACGCAATATCTAATTGATTTCTTAAGAATATACTCTCTAATGCTCTTAATTGTTCTTTATCTGATAACATCGATACTTGTGAAAATTCCTGCCAGTAAAAGTAACCTATGATTAAGTTCGTAATCACTAATGCAACAATCATAATTGATTTTGTTTTTGACCATTCCATTAATCTACCTATTCCTTATTAATCAAATTATAGGTGTAAAAATCTATACAATACTTTTGACTTCCAAACTGCAAAACAACACCAGGTAACATTTTGTCTTCTTTATCATAGTAAAAGCCTACATACACGTCTTGCAAACTGTTCAATACCGCTTGTCCACTTTCAATACTTTGAGGTGGAACCTCTTCTACTGACAAATCTCTATAGTAATTCTTTTCTATGACTGTAAAATTGTCTTTTTGGCTAATCATGTTAAAGAATTGAGCATCGTCCGTCTCAAGTGAGGAGGTTTGTTCATTGGTTAAGGCTTTAAAAGAGTTGTATTTGTAAACATTGCGATACGCAGATTTAACAACACCACCATATACTTCAACTGATGCGCCGTTGTAGCCCTCTATTGAAATTACTGAATAATTATCTATCCGATAGCCAAATTCAAAACGGTAACCACTAACACCCTCTTTAGAAATCTGCTCTATACTGTTGAGGTAGATTTCATTGATAGGTCCACCAATTTTCTCCAACATAGATAAAGCGCTTTGAAGGCTTTCTATCAGACCAATCGAATCTTTTAACTGATCGCGAAAGCGCTCGGAGTACTCAATTATCCCTTCTTTTGAAACACGCAATGCCTTATCGCCATAGCCGTAAAGAAAAACCATGCTGCCATTGACATCCCTAGCCTCTTGTACAAAATCTAGTCGATTCCCGAATACATTTCTTGCAAGATTTCTTAGGGCATCTACATCCGCTAGAGCAATTTCTGGCTCTACTTTTACTGGAAGTATCATGGGAAGTGAAAACTTCGGAATTAGTACTTGATTGTACAGTTCCTTACCATTTTCAACTTTATAAGCTGGCAGACCAAATCGTTGCGAAACTGTTTGAAAGGCAACGGCACTAGAATCCTCCTCAAGATTATCAATTTGATTAGATGGATCCACCATGGCAATTTTTAAATATACCTCATAAAACCCTGCATCCGTAATGACCCAAATCTTATTCATTTCACGAGCAACTAGTAAGATTGACCTTACTTCGCCCTTTATCTGATCTTTCATGAGCTCTTGACTGCTAAGTATACTTAATAGCTCACCCTGACTTAAAGACATCATCAATGTATACTCAATTGATTTGTTTAAGCGGGTGTTAAAATACTCACTTTCTGAAATTGAAGTGATTCTATCAATGTTTGATAGTGCCATGGATAGTTCCTGTTTGAATGACTCAAAAGACTTCTCTTTATCGAAGTAAAAAGAAGACATTCGACCACCACCAAAGCTTACATTTACAGTCTTCACAGTGATTAATTGACTTGTAAGCAATTGGCTTGTTCCAGTTTGACTCTTTGCGTCCTTCACAATTAAATCGTCCAACCAGAGGCCTCTGAGCAGAAATAACCCTAACGAACAGAGCAAAATGATGAAGAGTGTTTTTATAGTCTCCTTATTCATGCTTGCCTTCCTACTAGAAAGCCTCACTTTTCAGTGAGGCAATCATGTAAATAACTATTAGTTTGACTTCTTCCATATATCTGTTACTTCTTCTTTTACACGCTCGATAATTTCTTCAGCTGCGCGATCTGAACTTTTTACAAAAAATACAACTCTATCACCGATGCGTTTACCTGTGACCTTATCGTTTACTGAAAGCTCATATTTACCTACGGCAATATCTCTCACGGTCAAGTTGAAAATAGGTAAAGCACCTTGAAACTCGATATTAACTTTGTCGACAATTGTCACATAAAACATTTTTTCGTACTTTAAAGATATACTTTGGTATATAATACTTGCTTTTTCATATGCTTGACGTGCCTGATGCAAATTTTTTAAATTAGATTGCAACAAACGTCTTTGATTTATCAATTGTTGCAAGCGATCTAGCTCATGGGTTTTTCTAGCTTGTGTAAAAGCCATAACATAATCATCATAAGCCTCAAGAAGATTTACTCCCGACTTAGAAAAAGCGTCTTGAATGGCTTCTTTTGAATCTTCATCTTGCAATAACTCTTTTTTACTAACTGATACAATAGGATCTTGGCCCGCCGATATTTCATTGTTGTTGGTTGTTGGCGCTTGCAATGCGATAGTTTTTAACCTGCGTGTTGCCTCTTTTGATGCAACAACAACTTTAGGTTCATCTATTCTTGTCAAAGTGAGCTCCGCATCCATAGGTTGTGTGATGCGCAAAGATATCAATAAATGCTGCTCCTTAATTACATCGCCCTTCTGATTAATTTTTGGAGATAGAATCTCATAATTAGGGAATGTAACGGTGTTATCTAATGCAAAAGAACTACCTGATATTCCAAGTGCTAATAGCACAGATAAAATAGTAATAAGATATCGCCTAGCCATATCATCCTCCACTGTAAAGTCTCTTTAAATCATTATACGATAAGACTATTACAATAACATGACATCCTAATTAAGTGACTTTTACAGTTCTTTAGTTTCTTGATGAATGGGCACGTTTACAGTGACTGTTGTACCCTTTCCTAGTTCACTATCAATTACAATCGTACCTTGGTGCTTCTCGACAATTTCCTTTGCGATAGATAGACCTAGACCCGTTCCACCTTGTTCCCTAGTTCTTGCCTTGTCTACGCGATAGAAGCGCTCGAATATCTGATTTAAATGCTCTTTTGCAATACCATCACCCGTGTCGTGTATTTTCAAAATCACTAGATTTTCTTCTTTTGTTAAATATATGCGGATTCGTCCTGACTGTGAAGTATACTTAATGGCATTTGAAATCAAATTTATAATTACTTGTTCCATACGATCATAATCGTACTGTGATATTAAAGGATCTTGTGCGGATACAAACTTTACATCCATCTTTTTCGCTTGAATTTGCATCTCAAGTTTATAGAGTACGACATTCAATAAATCCACCCAATTGTGTTCCTTAAAGTTAAAATCAAACTTATTAGCATCATAATTAGACAGTTGCAACAAGTCTCTAACCAATCTATTCATTCTATCTGCTTCATTCTCAATAACCTTTAAAAATTGGTTGCGAATTTCTATATCTTCACCAGCGCCGTCTAAGAGCGTTTCTGTATAGCTCTTGATACTTGTAAGTGGGGTTTTTAGTTCATGCGAAACATTTGCGACAAAATCC
>CALFXQ010000107.1 GCA_937958285.1 uncultured Fusibacter sp.
AAGTTGTGGTGATTGGCGGTGCAAATGTCGATATTTCTGGCCGCGCACTGGCGCTTAAACACGCAGATTCTGCTCAGGGGAGTATCCACTTATCTGCTGGCGGTGTCGGGAGAAATATTGCCGAGGCTTGCGGCCGTTTAGGTGCAGAGGTAAAGCTCTTAAGTGCCATTGGCTCTGATCCCTATGGTGAGCTTATTTTAAAGGCAACGCGTCTAGCCGGTGTCGATGTATCTCGCATTCACATCGATCATCAGCTACCGACGAGTGCATATCTTGCAGTTTTAGACGCCAGTGGCGATATGGTCTATGGCATTAACGACATGAAGGCCATTCAATGCGTGAGCCCCCTTTACATCAAAGCCCATTACAGCGCAATCCGCCACGCTAATGTTGTGGTGATCGATGCCAATCTCAATGAGGCAACCTTAGAAGCAATCGCAGATATCGGCCATGCACGCGTTATTGCCGATACGGTTTCTACAGTCAAAGCGCTAAAGATGAAGCCGATACTAAAGAGTTTATATGGTATTAAGCCCAACCGCTTTGAGGCTGAGGCCATGTCTGGAATTGCAATCGTAGATTTACAAACCGCTGTCAAATCAATTGATTGGTTCCATGAACAAGGTGTGAAGCACGTGGTGCTCAGTTTAGGCCACGATGGACTTGTGGCATCAGATGGAAACAATGTCTATCATGTGGCTCAGGCTAAGGTAGATATGGTGAATGCCACAGGTGCAGGAGATGTCTTTATTGGCACTTGGGCCATGTTTATAGCCCGGGGTTTGCCTTTTATAGATTGCATTAGAAGAGCATCCCTTGCGGCACGCTTTAACGTTACATCAGAAGCGACCATACACGAAGCGCTTTGCTTAGAACAAATTGAAAGTGATCTTAAGGAGGTTACACTGCATGAAACACTACTTAGACATTCATCCTGAAGTTGCAGCAGCGCTTGCCGAGGGCAAGCCAGTAGTTGCGTTAGAATCTACGATTATCTCTCATGGCATGCCTTATCCACAAAATGTTGAAATGGCCAATAAGGTTGAAGCGATTATCAGAGCTGGGGGCGCTGTTCCCGCCACCATAGCCATTCTAAATGGACGCCTAAAAGTGGGCCTTTCACCAGAGGACTTGGAGCTATTGGCCACAGACAAAGACATAAAAAAGGTAAGCCGTCGCGATATGGGTATTATCATCGCAAAAAAATGGCATGGCGCGACCACCGTCGCAACAACCATGTATATCGCTAGCTTAGCGGGAATTAAAGTGTTTGTTACAGGTGGTATTGGCGGTGTACACCGAGATGGAGAGAATACCTTCGATATTAGTGCTGATTTAATGGAATTGGCACAAACTTCAGTGGCGGTCGTTTGTGCGGGCGCGAAGTCAATCTTAGATATTGGACTGACACTCGAGTACTTAGAGACCCATGGTGTTCCGGTAATCGGCTTAGATACCGAAGTTTTTCCTGCCTTTTACACGAGAACATCACCCTATGGCGTCGATGCAAATCTCAATGTAGAAGAAACGGCGCTTTCAATGAAAGCGAAGTGGGAAATTGGTTTAAGTGGCGGTTTGGTTATTGCGAATCCCATACCTCTTGCAGATGCGATGGATGAACTGGCAATAAGTGAAACAATTGATGCAGCATTGTCTGAAGCAAATACACTCGGTATAAAAGGAAAGAATATTACCCCTTTTCTACTGGGTAAGATCAAGGAACTGACTCAAGGTAAAAGCTTAGATGCGAATTTGGCACTGGTTTACCATAACGCCAAACGCGGAACAGAACTAGCAGTTGCCTATTCAAACTTATAAAAGAGTATTTGGAAATAACTACTGAGCCCACGCATTTTTGCGTGGGCTTTTCTAAATTTTCAAAATAATGTTTCGAGTTTGTGAATTTGGATATACTATTATGGCGTATTTATGTTACTGTCGTATTGTATCGTGTGATTGTGATACTAGATATTAGGGGATCCTTATGTGGTATAGAAAAACTGTTGCCAGACAGATAGAGCGATTATGGTATCTGTCATACTTTAACTACGCAAGAGCCGTTAGAATTGCACAAAAGATTGCAAATCTAAAAGAGATAGAACATAATCCTGGGTTAAAGCTGAATATTTTAGTGATTCAAGGGCGACTGGCTATTTTGAAAAATGACTATGAAGAGGCCAGAACTTTTACAGATCAAGCTGAACACTATGCACAAATGGATGATCCCTCCATTCGATTAGATCGTTACCATCTATTAAAAAGCGTGATGCTTATTTTTGATGGAGAAATTTTAGAGGCCAAGAGGTTGATGGAGAGCACGCTCGAGCAGTCTATTGCCTTAGAAGACAAGATTGTGTTGATTTCTCTGTACTACAATCTCGGTGAGATAGAAAAAGAAACATACCACGACTACGAAAAGGCACATCACTACTTTAACCAGTCTGCACAGATTGCAGTGTCGTGCAAGCACCCTCTGCTTCCTAGAATTCTTATGAATCAAGGGGTGTGCTCTGCACTTTCTGGAGACGAGCAAAAGGCTTTGGCATTATGTGAAAAGGCCGTTCATGCCATGAATCGAACTCGAAATATGATAAAGAAGGCCGTTTTTTACTTTTTAGGTGCCCAACTTCAATGGCAATTAGGCAAACTTTCAAATGCCAAGGTTTACCTGAATAGTGCTGAAAAGTGGGTTATCTTAGAAAGAGATCCATATACAAGTATCGACATCTTTTTATTAAAAGGTAAAATTGCATATGCTGAATTATGTTATGACGAGGCATTGCTCTTTGCTGATCAAGCAAATGAGATTATGGAGATACACAAATTATTTACCCAATCTGACGATTTGCAGCTATTGTACAAAATGGCCAACGGCGCATTAGGCGAGTATGGAAAAGCGGGAATTCATCGAGAGCTATATAGGGAAAGTCTAGCAAAGAACAAAACGCAAGTTGAGCGGAAACGCTTTTAGTTGATCTATTCAGATTGTATTTCAGTAATTCTCATTAAAACTTAATGCAAATCTAAAGCAGCTCTCTATTTAATGGCGTATCCTTGAGGTATCAAAGATATGCCATTAAATAGGGGGCTTTTTATGAAAATAGGTTTTCGAATTAAGAAGATTAAGCATGCAGCATTAGCGCTAGGTTTAATTGCACTTACATTGACCACTACAGGGTGTTTGTCTGATGCAAAAGAAGACCTTGGAGATACACTGAAACGCGTGGGTGCAAGTGTAATTGGCGAAGACTTAAAATACGAGATTAACCATAAAGTAGAATTAAGTGCAAAAGAAAATCTGACATTAGAAATGGATTTACACGTCGCGCAGGTCACAATTAAAACCGTAGAAGACAATGTCTTTCTATT
>CALFXQ010000108.1 GCA_937958285.1 uncultured Fusibacter sp.
TGCCCGAGAGCCTTTCCGACACAAGATGCTAAGTGCAAGCGCCACTCAAGGCGTTATATCGGGATTGGGCTTCGAAGGATATCTTCTTGCCCTGCATTATCTAACTAATTTATAAAATTTCATTATTTTTCGTTTAGGTTGTACACCATATGGTATATATAAGACAATCCTTGCGCATTATGTGCGTTGACGAGAAGGTGAAAAAATGAGCGATCGAGAACTCTTGTTCTTTCAAGAAGAGAATACTGCAAATGGAGTGCGCCCAGCCAATAAGCCATGGAAAGTCATCATTGCCGACGATGAAGAAGAAGTGCACATAATGACAAAAATGGTAATGCGTAAGTTTCAATATCAAGATAGGCCGATGGAGTTGCTGACGGCTTATTCCGGTGAGCAAACTAAAGCCCTAATGCAGCAGCACGATGATGTGGCAATCGTCTTACTAGATGTGGTTATGGAACACGAAAATAGTGGTCTAGAAGTCGTAAAATACATAAGAGAAGATCTAAAGAATCCGTTTGTCAGAATCATTTTACGTACAGGTCAACCGGGGCAAGCGCCTCAAGACGATGTCATACGCAATTACGATATAAACGACTATAAATCAAAAACTGAACTTACAGTTCAGAAGCTATATACTGCAATCATTTCATCTTTAAGATCTTACACAGATATGCAGCATATCGATAAAAATCGAAAAGGCTTAGAGTTGATTCTCACTCAGTCGAGAGAGTTCTTTAATTTAAAGGAAGAGCAGTTTGATTAT
This sequence comes from uncultured Fusibacter sp., assembly GCA_937958285.1. Lineage (GTDB taxonomy): Bacteria > Bacillota > Clostridia > Peptostreptococcales > Acidaminobacteraceae > QQWI01. The sequence continues at coordinate 767 of CALFXQ010000108.1, forward strand.
CTCATGTATCAGCACTACAAAGAACTCCTGAACTTAGAGCATGCAGCAGAACATTTTATAAGCGCCATGGTCATTCATCAAATCGCAGATATTCCATTTGTCGCCACAGGTTTTGGGGGCTATGAGAGCTATTCAGATTTATCATTAGAAGGAGACAGACACAGCGACTTACTTAAATTGTTAGAACAAACCTTAAAATCTGGTGATGTTGCTTTTCAAGATAATAGATTTGCAATTTGTTATTCTGGAAATGTCGATTTAAGAAAATATATTATGATCGAAATGCCCACTGCGCCCGATGAACTTCAAAGGGATTTAGTGCGCATCTATGCGAATAATGCAAAAGTGGCCTACGACAATGCAATGCTCAATTCAGAAATTATCGACACCCAAAAGGAAGTTATTGTTACATTGGGTGAGATTGTGGAAACCAGATCCAAAGAAACTGCCAATCACGTTGTTCGCGTTGCAGAATACTCATATTTCTTTGCTTTATTAGTGGGTTTTTCAGAAGAAGAGGCGAATCTTCTTAGATTGGCATCGCCAATGCACGATATTGGCAAAGTGGGAATTCCAGATCATATCCTGAATAAACCGGGCAAATTGACAAGTGAAGAGTTTGAAATTATCAAATCGCATACAATTATTGGCCATGAGGTTTTGAGACAATCCAAACGCCAAATACTAAAAACAGCGGCAACAATTGCGCTTTCCCATCACGAAAGATGGGATGGTAAAGGGTATCCTTACGGCAAATCTGGTGAGGAGATTGACTTGTATTCGAGAATTACCTCTATGGCAGATGTTTACGATGCCCTAAGTCATAAGCGCGTCTATAAAGACGCATGGCCAGACGAAGAAGTTGTTGCATATATCGAGTCAGAGAGTGGGAAAATGTTTCAACCAGAGCTTGTTCGCATTTTTGTAGACAACTTAGATCGCTTTATTGCGATAAGAAAAGCATATCCAGACGAATAAACTTTAAGTTCAACCTTTCAGTTCGTTAAAATATATGATACACTAATTACACATGCAAAGTTTACAGGGGGCCTTATGAGAGATAGACGGCGCGCACTGCGTTATCCTACACAAATCAACATCCGCATAGAATCTTTGTATAAACAAGATTATGTGGCCATTGACAACGTCAATGAAGACATCATGGTTTCAGATGTTTCTAAATCGGGTATCGGATTTTCGTCTGCCCACGAAATGCCTCTCAATTACTACTTTAATTCAAGAATCACATTTGATGATGAAAGATATTTTTACTCCGTTCTAAAGATTATTCGTATTTTTCAACAAGATGGCCTTTATCATTACGGGTGTGAATTTGTTGGTTTAGCAGATATTTTGGCATCCACAGTAGACGATTATGGCAGTGATTTTCCCGATATTAAACACGAAGAATAGACGTTTAAATTATTCGAGCGTCTTCATTTAACTTAGGGTTTGTTTTTGTAATAAAGATGCGAGTCAGCGATGCTGCCTCGCTTTTTTGTGGGAGGCGATCGTATGAAAATTTTGTGTACCTATAATTATGGACTAGAAGAATTTTTGCGGTGGGAACAGCTGGGTTTCGAAGTGCAGTATATTCCTGAGCACGAAATTGATGAGGCTACGCCATTAGCGAATGTAGATATTTTAATTTGCTATTCACCCTTTAAGCATATGGCAATCCAAAATTTAAAAGGAATAAAGTATATATTGCTCTCGAGCATTGGGTTCGATCAAGTGCCAAAGGAACTTCTCAACGACCCCAACATACAGATTACCAACAATCATGGAGGCTATAGCCCCCCAATTGGCGAATGGATTGTGATGATGCTTTTAATGGGTTTTAAAAAGGCAAATAGGTTAATTGCCTACCATCAAAATAGAAAATGGGGTCTAGAGACGGATTTACTAGAGTTAATCGACAAGCGCATTCTATTTATTGGCACTGGAACATTAGCACAGCATGCAGCCAAGCGGTTGCAGGGGTTTGATTGCGAAATTATCGGTGTGAATACCTTAGGTAAACCACTTCCCAATTTTAAGCGCTGTGTGCCATGGACCAATTTAAAAGATGAAATCGAGATGGCTGATGCTGTGGTGTGCTGCTTGCCTTTGACTCAGAAAACATATCGACTAATTGACGAGGATATGCTCTGTGCAATGAGGGCGTCTTCAATTTTTATTAACGTGTCTCGAGGTGCTGTGCTAGACGAGGAAGCTTTGATTAGGCACTTAAGTGAGGGCAAGTTTAGATTTGTGGCGCTGGATGTCTTTGAAACTGAACCACTGACGGCCGAACATGCGCTTTGGAAATTTCCCCAAGTCCTAGTGACATCACATCAGTCTTGGGTGAGTGAAAGAAGAAACATGCGACGCCTTGAAACAATTCGGTATAACTTGGAAAGTATAGCGCTAGGAAGAGCATTAAAACACACTGTTGACAGGGAAAGAGGTTATTGATGAGTTTTGCAGCAGATTTACACGTGCACACAATTGCAAGTGGTCACGCCTATTCCACTTTAATGGACTATGTACGCTTTGCAAAAGAACACCATATTACATTAATTGGGTTGTCTGATCATGGGCCAGCTATGCCAGGGGGGCCTCATTTGTTTCATCTTGGAAATCAGACTGTGATTCCGAGAAGTGTAGAAGGCGTAGCCATTTTACGAGGCGCAGAAGCCAACATCGTCAATTTTCTTGGCGATTTAGACATCAATCAAAGGATTGCTTCCCGACTAGATTACATGATTGTATCCTTACACGATGTGGTGTTGAATCCGGGATCAACCGATGAGCATACACAGGCTGTTCTGGGGGCGATGAAGCACGAAAAGGTAAGGATTCTCGGACATCTCGGCAATCCGAGTTTTCCATTGAATTATGAAGCGGTCATGACATCTTGCCTTAAGCATAACGTGGCCATCGAAATCAACAATAGTTCATTTAGGCAGGGGAGTCGAGCCGGTAGCGAAAAGAATTGCATAGAGATTGCCAAAAGGGCATTTGAAATGAACGTACCCTTAATTTTTAGCTCTGATGCGCACATTCACACGGATCTTGGGAATTTTGAGCACGGTCATAAGATGTTTGAAGCCCTTGGAATTCCACTTGAATATGTACTTAATTACAATCAAGATCGATTCTATAATTGGTTGGGAAATATTTTATAAATATTCCGACATTTTTTAAAATAAAAGAAGGAAACCGTTTCTTCAAGTCGAATTTACTAAATATCAGGCAAAATCGCAAGCCTTGTAGTTCGGGCGACTTCAAAATTAAGGAGATGATTGCTATGGTCAAATTAATTTCAGGCAAATTTGGTTCAGGCAAAACAAAGCGCATCATTGAATTGGCGAATGACACAATGGCAAATTCAAGTGGACATGTAGTCTATATCGACGACGACAAAAGACATATGTACGATCTTAAGCACGATCTTCGCTTTATCAGCATGAATGAATTCCCAATTAACACTGCAGAAGAGTTTATAGGTTTTATATGTGGCATTATCTCCAATGATTATGACATCGAACATATTTTTATCGATGGCCTTTGCAAAGTTATGACTTGTGAAATCGAACATCTGCCAGCTTTCATAGCCCGCCTTGAGGATATTGGAAAGCGTTACGATATTAGTTTTATTGCTTCAATCAGCTGCGATAGTTTACCGCCTGAACTAGATAGCTATCAAATATAACGCTTAAAATAAAAAAATCTACTTATTGGCAAACTTGAATCTCATCGAGTGGCCAAAGAGTAGATTTTTATTTTGTACTTCATTTTATTAGTAGGGCGAAAAACGAGGTCCTAGAAATTTTTTAATGTCTTCTGGTGACGAGAATTCGTCAATTGTGATTACTTTTTCACTGTCTTCAAAGTGAATGACAATCTCGACATCTCCTTTTTTAAAGGCCTCGGCTACAGTTTCTTCTCTAATAACACGTACCTTGTTCTTATGGTGCTTGATGGTTTCATACTCTTTAATAAAGTAATCGCCTTTGAAAGTAATCATTTTGTGATATTGCATTATAAACTCCTCTCGTACATATTCTACCTTAACATTATACGCGCTACACTAGTCAAGGACAATCACTTGGAGTATAATTTAAAGTGAAAACGTTTTCTTAGAAAGTGGCATATCGTCATACTTTGTTCATAATTTAACAGTAATATAGATAGTGATGTTAGGAGGTGTTTTATGAGCCGCAAAAGGCGCGTGATGGTTTGTGTTACGCAACAAAAGTCTTGTGAAAGACTGATGTCGAAAGGTGTTACGCACAGAAGAAATGCTGAAGATGATCTCTATATGGTTCACGTTGTCAAAGAGAATTGGAAGTATTTCAGTCAACTACAAGAATCCGATGCCATGGAGTATCTTTATGATATCGCTAAAGACAACGATGCAAGTATTAATGTGATGAAGGCAACCGATATTGAAGAAACACTAGCACAATTTGTTCGAAAGTATCATATCGATGTGATTGTTATGGGTGCTTCAAGAGAGGGCGATATGCAGCAAAATATGATCTATCGCCTCAAAGAAAAGATTCCACAAAAAATTGAAATTGACATCGTGCCATTAGAGGGTGAAATTGAGAGTGACTCAGACAGCGATTTGGAAGGCGTTTATTCAACTGAATTAAAGTCGGCATCACTTTTTGGCGATAAAAACTTAAATAAATTTTCTACATTGCATGTTTAAAGTAAAAAAGTACGGGTAAAATAGTAACAAAGTTGTTACAAACCTTGATTTTTTAAGAAAAGTTAATTTAATTGTAATGCTTTTGCCCTAGTTGTGAAGGCAATACAATGGTAAAGTATTATTAAGCGAAACCCCTATTTATTAACATAAATCCCCTTCATTTGTTTAGAGACCAACCTATATGGTCTCATTTTTTTTGCTTGCATTATCTGAATGAATCCTTTAAACTATGGAAGAAGTTAGTAATCATACAATTGAATGATGTATCGGGGGTGCCGTTTAACGGCTGAGAGGCAATTGCTAACCCTATGAACCTGTTTGGTTAATACCAGCGTAGGGAGTATACAAGGCGATTTTTTTTTGTGCCCAAAGACTTATTCTATGCGAATAAGTCTTCTTTTATTGGGCAAATGGAGGTTTTATGTTGATTAATGGCATTAAAGGAGATGAGTGGCTGGGGGTATCTGTAATGGCCTACCTCGAAGCAAATCACATCCCAAAAGATCGCGTTGTAGTTGAAGTGGACGGCGTAATTGTACCGAGTGTGCTCCACAATGTGACTTTTCTAAAATTGGACCAACGAGTGGAAATTATTCAGTTTGTGGGGGGGGGCTAATGCACACGAGCAGGGGTGTGAATATCACTTGGAACGGTGTACCGACGTTCACACAATTTCAAACAACAGATAGCTTTATTAAAGCACATCATTCCGATGCAGATATTATCGTCTACAATGGATGCGCCATCGAAGACAGTATGCCCTTAATTTCCGGAGATAACTTAGTAACACTGGTAAAGAAGGGCTTGCCCAGCAAAGCGTTATTAAGGGAGATGATGGTATGCAGACATTCTCCAGGTGTTCACAATGCCTTATGCAATGCAACAGTGGGAATTGCTGGCTTGGGCGGACTTGGCTCTCATGTGGCCATTGCACTGGCCCGTATGGGCATAGGTAAACTGATCATAGCTGATTTTGATGTGGTTGAGCCCACAAATCTAAACCGTCAGGCATACCTTGTCTCACATTTAGGTTGTTTTAAGGCAGATGCACTCAAGCGGCAGCTAAGTGAGATACATCCCTATACCGATGTGGATGCCCATGTTGTCAGACTCACTACAGAGAACACCATGGGCTTATTCGAGACATGTGATGTCGTGGTTGAAGCCTTTGACCGAGCTGATCAAAAGGCGATGCTGGTGAATTTAATTTTGAGTGAAGGCAATATGCCGATTGTTGCGGCATCGGGAATGGCCGGCTTGTATAGCGGTAACCTTATAAAATCGAAGCAGCGTACTTCGAGATTATTTGTGGTCGGCGATGAGCGACACGAGGCAACGCCGGGAAAGGGTCTTATGGCTCCAAGGGTACTTATTGCAGCGGGACACCAAGCCCTTGTCGTTTCACAGCTCATAACAGGACAATTGGATTTTGATCACAATAATGACATGCGATAAGGCTAATACTCAAATCGCATATGGTGAATCTATACCGATACAACAAGGGAGGAAGCAGTGATGTTTCGTTTGGGAAATATGCAGTTTCAGTCGCGACTGATCATTGGCAGCGGAAAATTCTCTAGCAATGCACTTATGCCGGAGGTTTTAGAAGCCAGCGGGGCACAAATTGTAACGTTGGCTTTAAGACGTGTAGATTTAGATGCAGGCATCGATGGAATATTAGACCATATTCCGCCACACTATCAATTGCTACCGAATACATCAGGTGCAAGAAATGCACAAGAGGCTGTTCGGATCGCGCGCATAGCTCGAGAAATGGGATGTGGGAATTTTATAAAGATCGAGGTTATACCTGATGCTAAATATCTGCTCCCAGATAACGATGAAACAGTGAAGGCAACGCAAATATTGGCAGCTGAAGGGTTTACTGTTTTGCCTTATATGAACCCAGACCTAATTATTGCAAGACGGTTAAGGGATGCTGGTGCTGCTGCAATCATGCCACTAGGGGCACCAATTGGAACGAATAGAGGGCTCAGAACAAAGGAGATGATCAGAATTATTATTGAGGAAATCGACTTGCCAATTATTGTAGATGCGGGGATTGGAAGGCCCAGTGAGGCTTGCGAGGCGATGGAAATGGGCGCTTCAGCCGTTATGGTGAATACTGCAATTGCATCTGCCCATAATCCAGTGGAGATGGCTTGTGCCTTTAAATTGGCAGTCGAAGCCGGGCATTTGGCCTACAATGCAAAATTGGGCGCAATCAGTAAAACTGCCTCCGCCTCATCGCCACTTTCTGGATTTTTAGGGGCCTTGTTATAATGTGTAAAAAAAAGGCATGGCTCAAACACAAAGAAGAGATTTTTAGTGCATCTGTTGAGGCGCTCGAAGAAATCGCAAAAGCAGCCCAGCGAAATTCAATTCTTAAATTTGGGAAAGTCATCGGTTTATACACGCCTTTATACCTGTCAAATTACTGTGAAAATCTGTGCATTTATTGCGGTTTTCACGCAAAGGCAAATATAGACAGACATCGCTTAAGTCCAGAAGAGATCGTTGCAGAACTAGAGGCGATATACATCACGGGAATACGAGAAGTGCTCTTATTAACTGGTGAACATGCCACACTGACGAGTCCATTATATATTGCCAATGCCGCACACATGGCTAGAAGTATCGGATTTAAGTCTGTAGGTGTAGAAGTATACCCCATGTCCGTCGATGAATATGCCATGATGGCATCGGCAGGAGTCAATAGCTTGAGTCTTTACCAAGAAACATATAACAGACAGATCTATTCAGCTGTACATTTAGACGGGCCAAAGTCAGACTACGATTGGCGTTTAGGCGCTCCAAGTCGTGCTGCGCAAGCGGGAATCCCTCAAATAAACATCGGCGCACTCTTTGGTTTAGCACCATTTGAGGAAGAGCTGTTTGCACTTTGTGATCATTTGTCGTCTTTGATGCAGGCATTTCCATCGGTAGAGTGGGGTCTTTCGATACCAAGACTTCAGGGCGCAACACCATGGGTGGATACAAGTCGTGTGCCAATTTCGGATATACAATTTATAAAAATCTATCTAACGCTGCGTCGGACTTTCCCAAGCGTGACCATCTCAATCTCTACACGAGAAAGTCAGCTGATGAGAAGGCATCTGATAACGATGGGCATTAACAAATTGTCTGCAGGCGTCAAGACAACAGTTGGTGGCTATTCAAATGGAGATAAAAGTGATGCCCAATTTCCAATAAGAGATGGACAATCTGTGGTGGCGGTCACCAATGTGATAAGCGAGATGGGCTATCAGCCTGTTTTTACCAATTGGTTTGGGCGGGGGTTAGAATTCACTGATTCAATAGCCCATAATAAACTGGGGGCCAACTTATGAAAAAAGAAACTAACCAAATAGATGCGATGTTTTGGCATAGATTATTGGATGTCAATGTAAATCGTGCCTGCGAAGGCCTTCGGGTGCTAGAGGATTTGTCTAAATTCGTCTATCAAAAAGAGAATCTGGCAAAAGACTTGAGGTACCTGCGACACAATATTCGAAAGACCTTTGGTGGGTCAATAGAATGGGCGAGAATGGCTGTGCCGGATATGGGACTCGAAATCTCTAGAACTTCAAAATCACTAGATGCAAAAGCTGACTTTTCTCAGCTTTGGGTTGCGAATGCATGTAGGGTCTCAGAGGCACTGCGCGTCATAGAGGAGTGCACTCACGGCATGGGAAATACCGAACTGGCAAAGAAGATGGAAGCGCTTAGACATAGGGGGTATCGACTTTTAATCCTAAGAGAAAGGGTGCCAGTCTCAGGACTTTACCCCCTTATAGATGGCAGCGGTGATGTCGAAGCGCAGCTCGATGCATTCAGGGCGGCAAGCATTACGTGGGTCCAATATCGAGACAAAAAAAGCACCTCAGCACATCGGTATATGAAGGCAGTAAAACTGCGTGCCTTAACAGATAAGCACAATATGAAATTGGTAATCAACGACGATGTGACATTGGCGGTGGCATGCGGTGCAGATGGCGTTCACCTTGGTCAAGAGGATCTTCCCATCGAAGCCGCGCGGTTGATTGCCCCTCATTTAACCATTGGCCTGTCTACTCATAGCAGGGCACAAGTGGAGCTTGCAACGCATTTACCCATTGACTATCTGGCTATTGGGCCAGTCTTTCCTACTACCAGTAAGGAAAATCCAGAATTTTGCGAAGGCGTGTCGCTCCTGAGTTGGGCAAGAACACAAACTTCGTTGCCAATTGTAGCAATTGGCGGTGTAAATGCACAAAACATTGCGGCAGTTAAGGGCTATAAAGTAGAAGCCATAGCCGCCATTGCTTCATTTTTAGACTTAAACCAACTTAAGGCATGTAGCGATGCATGGTTTAACTAGTCTCACAAATAGGGCGTAAATGCCAAAGGGAGAATAAAATGCGCACTTATACAACGCAAATGGATGCAGCGAAAAAAGGTATAGTAACGCCAGAAATCACAAGGGTAGCAGCAGATGAAAGCGTTTCAGTCACTTGGTTAATGAATTGTGTGGCCAAGGGTCAAGTGGCTATACCGGCAAATAGATATCACAGTCAGCTTCATCCCTGTGGTGTGGGCGATGGCTTGAGCGTCAAGATCAACGTGAATTTGGGAATATCAAAAGACCAATGCAATTTCGACAACGAAATCGAAAAGGTGAAGACCGCCATCGCCATGGGCGCTCATGGCATTATGGATTTAAGCTCCTTTGGAAAAACAGAGTTATTTAGAAAAAAACTAATAGAGATTTCACCTGCAATGATAGGCACTGTTCCCATCTACGATGCTGTGGGTTTTTACGATAAAGAGCTACAAGATATCACCCCAGAGGAGTTTTTTCGGGTGGTAGAAACCCATGCCAAAAACGGGGTGGATTTTATCACCATACACGCAGGACTAAATCGAGAAACAAGCCTAGTTTTCGATAGAAATCCCAGACTTACTCACATTGTAAGCAGAGGGGGCTCGCTGCTCTATGCCTGGATGAAACTGACAGGACAAGAAAACCCCTTCTACGCACAATTCGATCGCCTTCTCGACATATGTGAAGCCTATGATGTCACATTGTCACTAGGTGATGCCATGCGACCTGGCTGTACCCACGATGCCAGCGACGCAAGTCAAATTAAAGAATTAATTACACTAGGGGAGTTGACAAAGCGCGCCTGGGAGCGTAATGTACAAGTGATGGTCGAAGGGCCAGGGCATATGGCCATGAACGAAATACAGGCCAATATGGTGCTGCAGAAGCGACTTTGCCATGGTGCACCATTTTATGTTTTGGGGCCAATCGTCACAGATATTGCCCCAGGCTATGACCATATCACAAGTGCGATTGGCGGTGCAATGGCTGCGATGTACGGTGCAAACTTTCTCTGCTACGTCACACCTGCTGAGCATCTGAGACTACCAACCCTCGAAGATATGAGAGAAGGTAATATCGCGACAAAAACTACCGCACATGCGTTGGATGTTGCCCTCAAATTGCCTGGCGCTAGGGCGTGCGATAATG
>CALFXQ010000109.1 GCA_937958285.1 uncultured Fusibacter sp.
ACTTGTGCTGTTTTTTTGTACCGCTATTCAACATGTTATTTAAGTGTCTTTAAGGTTTTCATGGCAATCACAGAAGTCTTATACAATATTACGATCATAGCAACACCCAGAACCACCATCACTTCTGGATAAACGCCATTAAAGCCGTCAGGCGATAGGTGCTTCGATAAAATCCCCCAATAAGCCCACAAAATCACAAGACCGTACCCACTGCAGCGGCTCCACCCGATGGCGAAAAAGGCGATTGTGGTGGCTACCGCGAGTATTGCCATTAGCCACACGGGCTCACTCAAACCAAAGCCATTCCAAGCGATACTCACTAAATACGTGGTCACATTGGCAACGGTTGCCACAGTAATCCAGCCAAAGTACACGCCAATTGCAGGTTTCACAAAGGCCAGCTGAGATAGGGGCCATTTAAATGTGTTCACCAGTGCCATCATGCGTATGAGACAGGCCAAAATCACCAGCATTAACACCAGAGATAGCAAAATAAAGCGATAGTGCCACGCGAGTATCCATATACTATTGGCGATAGAAGAAATCACAAACAGCCAAGAAAATTGCCTGCTCTCTTGTTCGAAGCCTCGAAAGGACACCGCCGGCTTGAATGCCAAATAGACACCCATCACCAGCAACAAGAGATAAATAACTCCCCAGATCGCAAAGGTAAAGCCCGCAGGTGCAAATAAATTGGGATAACTGTCGGAGATAGCACCCGTGCCAATGCCATTAATGGGCAAAATGTTCGCCAGGGCATTGAGGGTGACCATCACCACAAAGCTAATGATTACCGAAACTTTCTCTACTACGCGCATAAATCCTCCTTTTGCCTTTTAAGACTGAGAAAAGGCCTTCTATTTCTGCATTGCCCGCCACAAGTCTTCGCTGGTGATGGGGAGCTTTGTCATGCGAATTCCCGTCGCGTTATAGATGGCATTGGCGATAGCAGCCGGCGGCGTGTCGATGCCAATTTCGCCTACGGATTTTGCACCATAAGGGCCGGAGGGCTCATAGCTCTCTACAAACGACACGTGCATGTGGCCTACTTCCATGCGCGTTGGCACGTGGTAGGTCAAAAAACTGTTGGTATGAAGTGCGCCGCGTGATGTGCGATGCACTTGCTCGTACAAGGTCATGCCAATGCCTTGTAACAGAGCGCCTTCTACCTGTATGCGCGCTAGATTGGGGTTAATGGTAACGCCACAATCTACAGCTGCATGGTAGTCCAATACTTTGATTCGCCCCGTTCGCGTGTCGATTTCGACCTCGCATGCCCCTGCCATGTAGGGTGGCGGCGATTTGGTGCCGACATATGAACCGCTGGTAACCAATTGCTCTTGGCCATGACTATAAAAGAGCGTTGTAGAAAAATCCGACAAACTGATTTGTTGATTTAAGGCGGTGATGGTTTGACCATCAAAGGTGACATCGGGTGTTTGGTAAAAATCCATAGCCTTGTGGATAATGGCTTGTTTCATGCGCGCAGAAGCTATGCGCACGCTGTGACCAGACACGTAGGTTGTACTCGATGCATAGGCGCCAGGATCAAATGGCGTTAAATCTGTATCTGATGAATACACGACAATACGACTAACATCGACCCCTAGTTCTTCTGCGGCAATTTGAGCCAATATGGTATCTGAACCCGTTCCAAGATCGGTGGCACCTACCAAGAGATTGTAAAAACCACTGTCGTTTAGTTTGACAACGGCCGAGGCCATATCGATATAGGGAATACCCGAGCCTTGCATGGCTATTGCCATGCCCACGCCGCGCACCGTGTGATTGTCAACGATGGTACGGGGGTACTTTTGAGCCCAACCAATGCCCTGCAATACCCTATCGACACAGGCATCTAGTTTACAGGATTCGATGACCATTGGGGTGCCAGCGGTGCCTTCCCCCATCACCTCAAATATTTTTGAGGTTTCACCTTCTTTGATCATATTCAACTTTCTCAGTGCAATTGGATCCATGTGTAACTGCTCTGCTAGGGCATCGAGGGCAGACTCCAGTGCAAAGTTTCCCTGAACGGCGCCATAACCTCTAAATGCACCTGCTGGAGTGGTATGGGTATACACCACATCCCCCCTAAAACCCACAGCCTCCACCTTGTTGTATAGGGGCAGTGTTTTAGAACCCGCCACCATGAGCACGGTGAGGGCATGTTCTCCGTAAGCGCCAGTATTCGAGAGCACATTCATGTCTATGGCGCGAATGTGACCATCGTGATCTGCGCCTATGGCGATGTCTAGGCGCATGGGGTGTCTGGAGGTGGTCGACTCAAATACCTCTTTGCGCGTGTAAATAAGCTTGGCGGGCCTTTTGGTGATGGTGGTTACTAGGGCGGCAAAAAACTCCCCATGAAGGGCTTGCTTGCCCCCGTAGCCGCCTCCGATGCGCGGCTTAATTACCCGCACCCGAGCCAAGGGCATGTTTAAGTTCTTAGCTAAAATGCGCCGTACATGAAAGGGCGTTTGCGTGGCGCTAATCACAGTCAATCGGTCTTGCACATCGTAAAAAGCAACACTGGCATGAGGTTCTGTCATGGCATGGGCCTGGGCCTGCGTGTAGTAGCGTCCACGGTAAAGCACATCGCACCTATTCAATACGCCCTGTACATCGCCAATTGCCATCTCGTATTGGGCTGCCAAATTGCGCTCAGGTACATGGCCAATGGGAAACATGCTATGGGTGCCATCTTGGTGGTGCACCCGAACCGGGTGATCTAAGGCGCATTCAAAATCTAGCACCGCTTCGAGTACTTGATAATCCACGCGTATTTTGCTGATAGCTAAGTCTACCATTTTTTCAGTGGTTCCCGCAACCACCGCCACCGCATCGCCAACATGGCGCACGGTTCGATCTAAGATTCTAGCATCGTAAGGCGATGGCTCGGGAAATCCCTGCCCTGCTCTCGAAAACAAGGCATCAGGTACATTCTCATAGGTCAATACACACTTAATCTCCGGTATGGCCAAAGCCCGTTTAGTATCAATATTTTCAATATAGGCATGGGCATGAGGGCTTCTCAGCACTTTGACAATTAAGGCATCGCGCGGTGCTAAGTCATCGGTATAGGCAGGCTTCCCCAGCACTAAACCCATGCCATCTACCTTGGGTATTCCACGATTCACGCTGATTTGTGGTGAACGATCGCTCGAGGCCTTTGTCATGGGCTCACCTCTTTTCGATGTGAAAGGTATGCAGTGAGTGCTCGGTGTTGTCCCTCGTAGCCCGAACATCTGCATAAGTTTCCAGCCAACACATGCTTTATTTGCTCGAGTGTTGGATGAGCGATCTCCTTAAAGAGGGCCGCGATGGCCATCATATGTCCCGGCGAGCAATACCCGCACTGCTCTACGCCTTCGGCAATAATATAGGCGCCAATTTCTCTTGCTTGTTCTTGCAGCCCTTCTAAAGTTGTAATTTCTCTGTGGTCTGCCCTCACGGTTAAATAGGCGCACGCAGGCACGAGTTTACCATCGAGGAGAATATTACAGACGCCACAACTAGCCGTTTCACAGCCCCGTTTCACACTTTTAAAGCCCAATTTTCTGAGGGTGTCCACCAAGACTTCATCGGGCAAGGCGGCGAATTGAAAGTGGTCTCCATTGATCATCAAAGTGACTTCCATTGCTCTACCTCCAAAAGACAATCCGATATAAGCGCTTTTGCCAGTGCACGGCGATAGGCTTCCGAAGCCCGGTAGTCGTCGCCAAAGGTAAAGTGCGCCAATAGTGCCTCCACCTGCGTCTCACCTAGATCCGTGCTTTCATTTACATTTACATTTACATTTGCATTTGAATAGGCATGGGTGCATATCGCAGCGCGACCTGGTCTCGCACCAATGGCAATTGTCAAATGCTCAGGGTTTCTAGGCCATTGGCACACCGCCACATTAACTAAAGGGAAGTCGGTGTAGACGACTTTAAAGGCCTTATAAGTACCCCTCACATCTTCAAGTGTTGGCACTTCAATGCCTATAAGTATATCTTGTTCTTGTAAGCCCTCGCTCATAAATGTTGATATAGGCACCGAGCCATTGATATAAAAATGTAAAGTCGCATTGAGAGCCATAAGTGCCGTATTGATATCAGAAAATGGATAGCGCCCCATAACAGAGCCACCAATTGTGGCCATATTGCGAACGGCTACCCCTGCAATCTGAGCCACGCTCTCCCGTAGTACCGCTGGCAGTGCTGGGTGCATCTCGATTTCTCTCAAGGAAGTCATTGCGCCGATTAGCAACCTTTCACACCCACTCACAGCCTGATCTTTCTCTGTGGCATTTATGGTCTCTATACCTTTTAAGGGCAGTGCACTTAAATCGATGACCAAAGGCAATGTACGCTTTTGCAGGCGAAGAAACATCCCACCTGCCATCAGTGTCGCTTTTTTTTGCCCGATTAACTTTTCGTAAGCATCTTGTACATCCATGGGTTTGTATAACTCTGTAATTCTCATTGCACACCCCCGCTGAGCAGCCCTTCAAGGGCATCGATACTGTAAATCGGAGCGCTAAGGCGGGCCTCAACTGGCCTTGGATCTTTCAGTCCGGTGCCTGTCACCACCAAGACCACCGTATGCTCCGATAAAATGCGGTGGTTTTGCAGCATTTGTTTGAGACCTGCATAGGGAATTGCGCCGGCAGGTTCTGCAAATACACCGGTTTTTACTGTCATCTCTAGCATTGCATCGACAATCTGCTGGTCGCTTACTGCCTCGAACCAACCACCGTTTCTTTGCATATAGGTACAGGCCTTAATCACATCTCGTGGATCTCCAACACAAATGCTGTCTGCAAGGGTGTGCGCCTCTTCCCGCATTGGTATAAAAGGCGGTCCAGCGTCGAATACGCGCTTCACCGTCGCCGCACCCGCTGCCTGTATGCCAATTACAGTGGGTACCTTCGCCACGAGCCCCAACTGATAAAATTCCTCGAAACCCTTGATCAACGCGCTTACTACGGTACCATCGCCGACCCCGACCAAGCAGTAATCGGGCACAGCATAGTTGTTTTGCACGAGTATTTCAAAAGCTGCTGTCTTTTTGCCTTCTGATAAGTAAGGATTGATGGCCGAGTTTCTGCAGTACCAACCATTTTTAAAGCCTACCCGCATAGATAAGTCAAAAGCCTGATCGTAGGTGCCCGCAATGGGATACACCTTTGCCCCCGCCGCAAGCAATTGGGCAAGCTTGCCCTTTGGAATGCTTTGAGGAACAAAAATTGCTGTTTCTAGCGCACTATGTGCTGTTAAAAGGGCCAAAGAGGATGCTGCATTTCCAGTCGAGGCACAGTAAATGGTCCGATAGCCCTCTGCCAAGGCCATGTTCATGGCAATTACACTGGCACGGTCTTTAAACGAGCCCGAAAAACTTATGCCATCGTGTTTTATCAGCAGCCGTTTCACTACATGCTCTTGCCTATCGCCCAGCTTAAACTCTTCAAATGACAATAGCGGCGTGCCACCTACAGCCTGATCCACCGGTGTCTGAGAGCCAACTGGCAGCAGGGCTTCGAATTGAAATAACGACCCATGTTTGCGAAATTGCTGGGCATTCAGTTGGTTGGCCAAGTCTTTGTAGGGATATAGCACTTCTAGCGTGCCCAGGTGTGGCCCGCATTCAGGGCATGTGTATAAATCCCTAATGGGCAAAAAGGTGAGCTTACAGCTGATACACCGAAGTTTATGCATCCTCCCACCTCCCGCACTGCACCTCGTAGTTCGAGAGCACGCCAGAGATGGCAGACACCGGACAAAGGGATTCGCACAGCCCACATTGCCTGCATTTTCTGCGGTTTAATACGGGAATTATCGTGTGGTCTGTTGTAGACGAAACGCCATAGGCTTCGAATGGACACACGCGCACGCACTTTTGACAGCGCGTACAGTGCTCTGTCGACACACACGGAAATCCATCGGACTGAAACTGCCTACTGCGGCTAAAACCTTGTCGACGTAGCTCAGCGATAGAGTCAATGTGATTGGCTTTCATGGTCGGCGCCAAGCCCTCTACAATTCTTGTATAATGGCTTCTACCATAGAGCAGCGCACTCGAAAGCACCTGCACTAAATCCGCCCCTGCCATAACCATCTCCAGAGCATCTTGTGCAGTATCCACACCACCACAGCCCACAATAATCATCTCTGGAAATGCCGCTCTCAGACGAGAGATGCGCTCTAACACAAAGGGCTTAATCGCTGGTCCAGACACCCAAGCATGCCCTTGGTCATTGCCAATCAAAACGCCTCTGCTCTTTAAATCTAGCACTAAGCCAGGACCAAAGGAATTTAAGGCGACAATACCCGCTGCACCGTGCGAGAGTATGGTTTGAGCAAAGTTTAAATCCTCTTGCACATGTGGACTCAGCTTGATGAGAACGGGTTTATCGGTCAACGACACAACCCGCTTCACCACCTCGTCTAGGCCCGCCTTGGTATAGTGGGTGCTCACTTCGAAGAAATCCGCATATGCAGAGAGCGCAGGTACCACCTTTTGAAGCTCTTCTACAGTATATCCCACGCTAATGCCAAGAGGCTTTGTCTTAGCCTGCGCCATTTTCTCGAGGGCAAAAGTCCAATACGACAAGGGAAACTCACTCCACAGCTCTGAATTGAAGAGCATGTGCTTGCTGCCCACAATGCAAGGCTTTTGAACCTCGGCACCCTTCACTGAAATCGTCTTGGTCACTAGGCCGCCGAGAGAAAGAGCATTTAGGCTAAGCAAATTCTCGAGGCCCTCTACCAAAGGTCCAGATGCTGGTAAAATCGGATTGTTAAAGGTGCAATTTAAGATGCTAACCGTTGTATCCATCGCTCGCCTCGATTCTCTTCCAGAGTTCTCGCACAGCAGCATGGTCCACCAGTGGCAGTTGGCTGAGTTGACCCGCTTCTAAATAAGCCTTGCCACCAATCCAAACCGTATGCACGGCCATTTGATCAAAAACGCCAAAGAATACATGGGAAAATACATTTTTTTCATCGATGGGCGTAAAGGGTTGATAATCCACAAGCATGGCATCGAAGGCATATCCTTGGGCAAAGCGTCCTAATTTTCTGCCTGTCAGCTGGGCATAGATTTGATAGCTCTCCTTTAAATAGCGCTTCACATCTACCTGTTTTGAAGCGATGCCCTTAGAGTCTGAGGCCTTGGCAGACAAATAGAAATCCTGCCAGCTGCGCGCCACGTCTGCACCAAAGCCATCGGTACCCACAACTATTGGAATATCCTTGGACATCAGTGTCGAAAAGGGCGGTGTGCCCACGCCGTTGTTTAAATTACTTCTGGGATTCACCACCACCACTGCCTTTTGCGATTTTATAATATGCGCATCTTTGTCGTCGATATGCACACAATGGGCCAAAAGTGAGCCCGCTTGCAAGAGTCCATTTTTTAAAAGCCTGAGCACTGGGGACTCTGGATAATGGGTCTGATCTTCTCGACTCTCAGCCACATGGCAGTGGATGGGCGACTGGCCGATGGCGGCCTTCACCTGTTGCAAGGTGGTATCTGAGAGCGACATACTGGCATGAAGCCCAAAGAGCCCCTGCCTCCTCCCCATACAGTTAAGGTTTTCGGCGATGGCCTCAGCAATGGAAAAGCGGTCGCTGGTTTCAAAGCAAGTAATGCCGTGGATGCCCAGAGCAGAAAGGCCCTGCTCGACAGTGGCTGTGCTTCCCGTTATCACGCCACTGGCATGGTGATCTACAATGCCAACAACCCCTTTTCTTAACGACTCCGCGCCAAAGGCATAGGCGCACAGCTCTAAGTCTCCAAGGGTAAGAAAGTGGTCCATGCGCCACCATACCGAACTTAAGAGCTCCTGAAAGGACTTGGGATCACGCCTAAAGTCAAAGCCTCGAGCCAAAGCACTATACACATGGGTGTGAAAATTGATGAGTCCAGGTAAGAGCAAGCGCCCCTTTCCATCGATAACCGCCTCTAATTCCGTAGCGATATCCGCGTCGCGATAAGGGAAATCGCTTATATCCCCCACGCGGCGCACCGCATGGTCGAAGAGCAAGTAACCATCTTCTATATACTGTTCGTAATCATACAGTCGTACGTGAATTAAGGCTTTCATCAACTGCACCTCCCAAATAACAAGCGTCTTTCTCTATTTGTCTTTATGCAGTAACTGTCCCCGTGGACGATACCAATTACCTTTATATACAACCCAGTCGCCGCGGAGCATGGTGCCAATAAGTGCACCCTCAAGCACTTGTGGAACGAGGTCCACCGGTGCCATCTGATAAATATCTTTATGTCTAACGCCAATATCCCCATGGAGTGCTGTGGTCCCCGAGGGGTCGAAGAGCACCAAATCGGCATCGTAGCCCTCTGCTAGACGCCCTTTGTGCGAAAGTCCAAATATTTCTGCCACATTGCTGCTCATCTTGTCAATGGCCAATGCCCCGAATTGCCTATACATCAGCAAAAAACTGTGGGCGATTCCGCCAATGCCCTTTGGCACCTCAGAGGCATCGGATGCTTGAAGCTTTAGCTTGTGGTCGAATGCACAGTGATCTGTGCCAATGGCGTGAATTGCGTGAAAGTGGTTGCAAAGGCGCTGAACCTCTTGTGCGCTACGTAGGGGAGGAGCTATTAAAAACAGAGCACCCTCAGGTCTGGCCAACACCTGTTCATCAAAGTAAAAGTAATGGGGGCAAGATTCAATCCAAATGCGGGATTTGTTTGCCCCTTTATCTTTAGAATGGGCATGGTTCTCTGCCAATACAGCCACGCCACTGCCACTCGACACATGTACCACATACAGACTGCCTCGGCCAAGATGGGATTTTAACCATTCGAGCATCTTGAGCTCGGCGATTAAGGGCCTGCTCTCTCCATAGCTTGCAATGTCCCTCCAAAGCGGCGTGACAAACCCGTTGTGCTCGGCGTGTACTAAAGTCAAAACCTCTTGGTCTAAAAGCACTTCTAGTTGAGCAAAGTCAATCATGCGATGAGATTCCCTATAGGTGGTAAAGACTTTTACGCCAAACAGTTTTAACTGGTCTACCGCCTCAACAAGGGTGGGAATATCGCCCTTAAAATCGCCCAATGTGGCGTGAAACCCATAGTCTACAAAGGGCTTTTGACTCTCGGCTAATGCCCCTCGCCTTTGGTTTGCAAGGGCAAGTGCCTCCGTCTCCACAATGGGATCCAAAAAATCCAGCACCGTGGTAATGCCACCCATCGCCGCCTGAGCTGAGCCCGTTTCAAAATTGTCACAAGTTTTAATAGGGCCTAAATCTAAATCAAAATGCACGTGGGGGTCGATCAGTCCAGGCAAAATGTAAAGACCCTTACAGTCGATGATTTCCGATGCCTCTAAGACTTGATCTGTGAGCGCTGCAATCTTCCCCCCTCTAGTGTAGAGATTCAAAGGTTGAAACACCGATAACCCCCTATAGACCTTCCCACCTAAAAAGGCCTTGTCGAACACCACATCACCCCCAAACGCCTACATGCTCGTGTCTGTACTTTAGAATTAAATCGTCCATCTCACTGACTTTAGCCGCTTCTCTATGCCAAAATTCTTGATCGAGCATTTCGTCGAGGGCTTCCACTGTCTTGCCCTGTTGTTCGACCCAAGTGTAGTACTTTAGATTGTGCCAGCGCAGCCTATTGTGCCGATCGCCTTCGAAGAAGGGCTGTGGCGCTGCAAAAAAAGTCAATCTCTCCACAGTGGCTTTTGCTTCTTCAAAGGAAACCTCTGGCAGTTTTTCCATTACAGAATGGTAGCGATCTAGCGCATCTGTGGCGACGACCATCACATTGTCCCCTGCCTTAAAGTTGTAGTATTTAGCTGTTTTAATGGCACCAATAATATTGGCCATGCCCGAAATGCCCAGCTTATCCTTAATAAAGTCCACCAAATCCGGCGCCATCAAGGTCTTTAAGTAGGTCTGTCCCGCATCGCAGGTGAGAACCTTTAACAAGCGCTTGCAATCCATATCGTCGATTTGCACTACACCATCCATATTCATCACATTGTGAATCCAAGTCACGTGCTTGTCGCCAATCCCTTGAATATCGTGGGCCCCATAGCCATTTAGGGACAATGTTGGACACTGAACCGGCTCGCCAGCTACGATTTTACAGTGGGGAAAGGTCGCCTTCACCCGATCT
>CALFXQ010000110.1 GCA_937958285.1 uncultured Fusibacter sp.
CTTAAAGCGTTTAAAAATGAGGGCTTCAGATACATTGGCTAACTGGGCAATGGCCTTCGTTGAGGTCTGTAAATAGCCTTGTTGAGAGAAGAGGTAAATCGCTGCATTGACAATACGCGCGTGCGAGTCGTCTGTGACTTCGTAGTCGTTTAGAGCGGGAAATTTTTCGTACTTGTTCATGAAGAGCTCCTTGTGTGTGCGTGAGTGAGTGCACACTCACCAGCCAAAATTATCTTACTCCTAATGTGTCAAAAGGTCAAGCCGTTGTTTAGATGAATATGGTACAATATGTAACGTGGGCAAACAAAATAGGAGTAACGGATGAAAAAAATCAATTTTAAAAAAATTCTTGTGGCCATAATCGCTTTTTCCATCATGTATTGTGTTCTCATGGTTTCTCTTATTTTCAGCGGCATGAGCGATGCGCCTTTAAACAAAGAGCCTAGTGCCATTTTGGTACTGGGGGCTGGCTTAAAAGGCGAACACGTATCTTTGAGACTAAAAAATCGACTAGACACCGCATTCAATTATGCAGTGACGAATCACTTGCCGATTATTGTCTCTGGCGGTCAAGGACCAGATGAATTAATACCTGAATCACTGGCTATGAAGCGCTATTTAATTGATAAAGGCATTGCTAGTGAGCGCATTATAGAAGAAAACGCCTCCACGTCCACCTACGAAAATTTAGCCCATTCACAGGAGATTATAAGTAATCGCTTGACTCGAAAAAGTGAAGTTGTCTTGGTCACGAGCGATTTTCATATGTTTCGCGCCCGATTTATCGCAAAATCCCTTGGGATTAATGCTTTAGCTCTACCAGCCAGACATACCTGGCAAGAGCATGTAAAGCTGATTCCTAGAGAAATCCTCGCAATCGCTAAAAGCTATGCCGAGGTTATTGTCTCAACTTTTAAAAAGACGAGTTATAGTAAGTTGAGTGTTGGTACGAGCACACAAGAGCTTGTCGATAAGCTAGGGCTACCGCAAACTTCTGATTATTTCTTAGGGGGTCTGTATTTTAGATATCCAAAGCTAGGTATTGTGTATTTTTCGGATGCGGATCGAAGCGACGGTACAATACGCCACGGTAAAGTCACTGCTCTAGCTGTCTTTGATGGCAAAACCTTGTTAATCAAGATAAACCTAGGCATGACGTTCGAGGACATTAAGAAAGTACTTGGCCAACCTATAGCTTTTAATTCACCTGAAGTGAATAGTGACAGTGAGATTTTTGAAGATAAATGGACTGCTGTCTATACGGCGGACGGTTTTGAATTAGTTTATGGCGCCGACACCGAAACGGGTCCCATTACTGCAATGTACCAGTTTGAAGACAAAGATTAAAGATAACACCTTGGCACAGTTTACGAGTGCTATCAAAATAACTCAGCTACTCGGAGTTATTGATTGAGTCGAATGGAGGCAAATATGATGATTTTAAAGGGTTTTATGCTTTTGTTTATCGTTCTTGAGCTTATGAACGTGTTTACTTTGTATTTTAAGCCTGAATCAAAAATGGGCAATGGAATTGGTGTTTTTAATGCCTTAGAAAAGTCTAAAGCTGATCCTGAGCAATTTGCTCTTGTTACATATCTTATAAACTGGGTTGCAGGTGCTAAACTCATCTTTATTGCACTTCTATTGACGATTGTGTTCATTGGCAGTCACTTAACAGTTCAAATAGCTGCTGTAGCCATGGCTTTATCCATCGCATCTTTCTTTTGGAGGTTGTTTCCACAGATTAGTGCGATGGACGCAAAAGGTTGGATTACGCCTGTGGGATACTCTAAAACACTTTTCTGGATGATATTAGTCATCGTCATCTTATTCCTAGTTACCTTGGCGATCTCGATTGTGGGAGAACTCAGAGTATGAAAAAGTACGCGTGGGTGCCTGTCACCGAGAAGGATATGCCAAGCGCTACCGTCTTATGCAATAATGCCGATTTAAAGGTGGTGCTAAATGCTAGTGGACTTATGCCCGTAATTGAGTATGCTACAGATAATATGAACAAACTCAGCGCCTTTATAAACGAACATGAGGTTTATGGCGCTTTGCATTTTGTACCTAAAGAATCCGTTTCCATACTAGAAGACTGTGGTTTTAGAATTTTAGGCGAATATGCAGATTTTATTGCCGAGCTAAGTGCCGAGTCTTTGTCATTTTCGATTGTTAACCCAGAATCATTATCAACAACGACTACCTTTGCAACAATAGAAGACAGCAGAAATATTGCCGTGATCTCCCAATCGTGTATTGGGGAGAGCCGCGGCTTCTTTGGCGAACCTGAAAAGTGGTTTGAGGATTGGATTCGTGAAAATCAGGTGATTGTAGTAAGGCATGAAGGTGAAATTGTAGGCTACTGCTGTGTTTCTATTTACAACAATGGCACCACCTTGTGGATTCGCGAGCTTGCCGTAGACCCTGAATTTCATCGCCGTGGCTTTGGGCATAAGCTTATACAAGAAAGTCTTTGCTACGGCTTAAATCAAGGTGCTACAAAAGCATTTTTGCCCGTAGACATCGAAAACCATATCGCCATAAAAATC
>CALFXQ010000111.1 GCA_937958285.1 uncultured Fusibacter sp.
CCTCGACGCGTTGTGATGGCCCGGTCATACTCCATGGTTCGATGGCCGTTAGAAAATCCTATCCGCATTTCTATTCAGACTATAGAGCATTAGGAGGCCGTGTGGTCAAACTTGAAATGCCGTAAATGAACTAGCAAATGGAGGTGAAATCATGTACAGTGTAAGGGGGAATCGCGTTCAATTTTCCATGTTTGGAGAATCCCACGGAACCGCAATAGGCATGACGATTCACGGCTTCCCAGAGGGAATCGAAGTGGATGGCGTTGCAATAAAGGCAGCGCTTAGCAAAAGAAGTACAGGTGGCTTGTTTGCAAGTCAACGCCAAGAAGTCGATGAAGTCCATTGGATTAGTGGCATTAAGAATGGGGTTACCACAGGAGCACCATTGACATTTTTAATTTACAATACAGACCAAAAGCCAAAGGACTATCAGCAACATGGACGTATTGTGCGACCATCGCACGCTGACTACCCCGCACATGTAAGATATAATGGCTATAACGATGTGAACGGGGGCGGTATGTTCAGCGGAAGATTGACCGCGGTCTATGTAGTAGCTGGAACCCTCTGTAGACAATGTCTCTCTATGAAGGGGATTCAAATTAATGCGAGTATTGTTCAGCTGGGTAGATTGAGGTTGAGTTTGGAGGCACAACACTTAGCATCAAGAGATAAGCATGACCATGTAAGTTGGTTGCAATCACTTAAAGGCGAATGGCGTGAACTGGTTAATAGCGTCTTACAAGAGGCACAGAATAACGGGGATTCCATTGGTGGGCGCGTTCACCTGGAGGCGACGGGTCTTCCTGTAGGTTTGGGAGAACCGCAACTCTACTCCTTTGAATCAGAGTTAAGCGCGTGGCTCTTCAGTATCCCTGGAGCCAAGGCAGTCAGCTTTGGTCTTGGCGAGGGGTTTGCAGAAGCAATGGGCTCACAAGTCAACGATAGTGCTTATATCGATCATGGTGTTGTAAAGCACAGATCAAACAACAATGGTGGCATTTTTGGAGGACTTACAAATGGGATGCCCTTATCCCTGCAAGTCACTTTTAAACCGACGCCATCAATTTATAAGCCACAGGATTCTATCGATGTTATCTCGATGCAGCCTTCTGCCTTAGAGATCAAAGGTAGGCACGATCCCGCATTTGTTATTCGGACGCCAATTATTGTAGAGTGTGTAACGGCCATGGCGATATTTGATTTTATGCGAAGTGCGTTCTAAATATCTAAATGTAGAAGAAAGTTGAGGGGATGGTTGTGCGCATTTATTTGATTGGACTTCCAGGTGTCGGCAAAAGCACTTTGGGTCGTAGGCTTGCCAAGCGACTTAAATGCTTCTTCATCGACTTAGATGCCTATATTGAAATGAAAGCAGGCGAACGTATCCCCGATATCTTTTTGAAGGGCGAGTCATATTTTAGAAGTCTTGAGTCGAGTGCTTTAAAATCTTTGCCCCGCGGTCGAAAAATTGTCGTGGCAACGGGTGGAGGTGTGGTGCTCCGGGAAGACAATATAACATGGATGCGAAAGACGGGTATTGTCGTCTATCTTAAAAGGCCTGTATCCAATATTTTGGCCACAATCAATATTGAAAAACGACCTTTGCTTAAAGACAACCCAGATGCGCTTGTTGTATTGGAACAAGAGCGACAGTCTCTATACCAGGCAGCAGCTCACATAACCATCGATAGTACACATTTGAAACAGGCTGTTTCGGCCATCGTTAAGGAGATCTTGCAATATGATGATTCGTGTGATTAATGGACCCAACTTGAATCGCCTCGGTTTGAGAGAGCCACATATTTATGGCACTAAAACATTTCGTGATTTAGAAGGGATGATTGAAAAATACGCACTGACCCTAGGTGTCCATGTCGAGGTTTTACAGTCCAATCACGAGGGGACATTAATCGATTGGATTCACGATGATGCGAGTTACGACGCGCTGATTATTAATCCAGGTGCCTATAGTCATACATCTATAGCGATAATGGATGCACTATTATCTGTAGATTGTCCAATTATTGAAGTGCATTTAACAAATGTGCATGCCCGAGA